>JAUPKO010000270.1 GCA_030837395.1 Actinomycetota bacterium
CCTTTTCGGCCCGCTGGAAGAACGGAGCGAGCTCAGCGCGGTCCGCGGGCAGACGATACGTCGCCTTCCACTTCGGGACGTCGGGGTGGACGACCTCGATGACCTTGCGCCGGCGCGCGGCAAGGTCGGCGGCGATCCGGTCGGCGAGGGAACGCGCCACCAGGGGCGCGTCCTCCTCGACCGGAGTGGTGCTGAAGTCGACGTCGGCGGTCATGCTCAGGCGCCGTCGTAGACGCTGACGACGATCTGCAGCTTGCCCTCGTCGCCGGAGTTGGCGTCGGAGCCGGTGCGCTGGCAGGACTGCACGATGCCGGTGTACGTCTTCGCGGCGCCCATCGCGACACCGTCGGTGCCGAGCGACGTGAGGGACACGACGGTGCCGTTGTAGAAGTCGGGGTTCGACTCCCACTGCGACACGATCGCGGCGTCCCGGGCGTCGTCCCAGAACCGGGTGAGGGTGAGGTCGTCGAAGTCCAGCTGGCCGCCCACGGCCTCCCTCTTCGTGTTCGCGGCGCGACGGCGCTTGGTGACGGGGCGGGAGGACTGGGGGTCCGAGCAGGTGTCCCAGTCTCCGGACATCGACGAGACGCCGATGAGGACACGGTCCTTGGTGAGTGTCTTGGCCATCAGATGGTCCTCTCAGATCAGAGCGATGCAGTGGCGTCGCCGACGGCGAGCACCAGGGTGACGAAGTCGATCGACTCCGCGAGGCGGAGCGAGATGGTCGCCTCGATGATGTTGTCCGCCGGCGCGGAGCCGGTGGACACCTGCACCCGGTAGCCGGGGTCCACGAGGGAGCCGTCGGCTGCCTTCTTCACCGCGAGGTAGGTGCCGGAGTAGGGGGCGCAGAGCGCGGCCAGGCGGCCAGCGACCTGGGCCAGACGGCCGGGACTGGCCGGGGAGTTCGTCTCGGACTCCAGGATCGCCTCCGCACCGAACGCGATGGCGTTGACGAGGTCGCGGTACTGGCCTCCACGCAGGTTCGCATTCCCGCCCGGGGCCGCCACCATGACGTACCCGTAGAGGCGGGTGTAGCCGCCGACGGTGCGGACGACGGACACGCCGGCACTGTTGAGGGTGGCCCAGTCGGTCGAGTTGACCTGGAACTCGGGGGTGACGTCGACGACGGCCCGGGCGTAGACCTCGGCGGCTGCAGACTCGCCCGCGCTGACGCGCTTCGCGGTGGCCCGGACGCCGGCCGCGAACGCGGTCGGGTCGATCGTCTTCGTGGCGCCGGCCCCATCGGGGACGACCACCCACGGGGCGACGAGGTCGAGGTACTCCGAGTTGGTGTACGCGGCGATCGTGGTCCGCGCCGACGTGAGCGTGGAGACCGATGCGCCGGCCGCGGCCGTCACGAAGCCGTGACGCTTCGCCGACGCGCAGTGGGTGGCGATCGCCTGGCCGACGGTCCCGTAGGCCAGGCCCGGGATCGCGACAGCGCCGGGGCCGAGGTCCGGGGACAGCAGCGCGAGCATGCTGGCCCACACGACGTTGGCGAAGTCGTCGTCACCGGTGGCGAGCGCCGTCGCGGACACGTTGCTGCTGGGCAGGGTGCCGGACGAGGTGACGGTAATGATCTGCGACACCGATGCGGCGAGGATGAGGGCCGCGGAGGTGGCGCCGACGTAGGTCTCGGTAACGGAACCCGCGACGATCGTCAGCGTGGTGCCTGACGCCGTCCATGCGGCGGTCCAGCCGTTCGCGAAGGCGCCGGGGTTTTTCGCCGTAACGACGATCTTCCCGGAGTCCAGCGAGATGGTCGCATTGACTGGCGTCGGACCGACGGCACGCTGCACGACGATCTCGGAGGCCCCGCAGCGGAACGCGAGCTGTGCGGAGTCGTACATGGCAGGGCCGACGGTGCGGCTGCCGTACACCGACTCGTACTGGGCCAGGCTGGTGATCACCGTCGGTGCGGTGGCCGGGCCCTTCTGGGTCTGCCCGACGATGAAGAAGCGGCCGCTCTTGTCACCGGGGACGGCCGGAGCGGACGGGCTGGTGCTGATGGTGGTGGTTACGCGGTCGCTCACGGCGTCTCCTCGATGCTCTCAGCGGACTGGGGCTCAGTCGCGCCGCTCTTGGCCGACGGCTTCTTGGGGGCCGGCGGTGTCGGGTCCTCGAGCACGGGGGGTTCCGGTGCGTTGAGGGTCTTCTCAGTGGTGGTGATGCGGGACATGTGGGTCCTCAGGGGAGGGTGGCGGAGGTCTCGTCGTAGGTGGTGACGGTGACGTCGCCCCCGACGATGTCGACGAGCGTGGACGTGGGCATGAGGGTCTCGGTGGACCGGACGTAGAACACGATCTGGCCGGCCGCCAGGGCGTTGCCTCGCAGAGTCTCCGCGGCGGCCCCGGTCACCTCTACCGGCAGCGGCGACTGGAGGATCTCGGTGGAATCGTCGAGCGCGGCCGGAAGCAGGATGCACTCACGGATCGCCAGGAGCAGCCGGTCGCGATGGATGACGGCGGTCTCATCGTCAGCGAACTCGTTGTGCTCCGTCGCGACGACCACCGTGACCTCGTAGTCGACGTCGAAGACGGCGATCTCACCGCTGCTGGTGACCTTCCGGCGCGTCATGTCGACGGTCTTCGTGGACATGACGACGACCGCCGGGTACTTGCTCGGGTCGTTCTGCGGCAGGTGGTCCAGGAGAAGGTACGAGTTCGGATCCTCCGGCGCCGCGACCTCGAGCAGTTGCCTGATCAGCTCGAGGCGGATCGGCACCCAGGTGGCCAGGTAGTCCCGGACCAGCGTCTTGACCCCCTCGTGGCCGTTCATCCGGCCATCCCCATGTGCTCGCGGATCTTCTCGATCAGCCGCTTCCGCTCTGTGGGGGTGAATCGGGGTACGGGGTTGCGCTGGGGCACGCCGTTGCCGCGGAGGTGGTGCTTGGCGTAGCCGATGACGGCGCCCTTCTGGGGGCCGAACACGACGAAGTGCGGGCCCTGGGCGCGGGGAGTGGTGGACGACACCTCATGCAGCAGGGATCCGGTGTGGATGAGGGGCTCGGTGGTGGCGCCCTCGCGGCGCTTCTTCATGATCGTCGCGGCCTTGAGCGGCGCCCACCGGCCGTTCGAGCCGGTGGCGAAGATCTTCTGCTGCCGGTCCTGCCATACCTGGGCGACAGACGGCCAGGCGGGTGACATGTCGCCAGCGGCCTCGATCAGGTCGTCGAGCATGGCGTTCATCGCCCCACCAGTGCCGGCGGCCGCCTTCGCGCGTGCACGGGACCGCTGCTTCGACGCGTAGCGGGAGCCGGCACTCACAGTGCAGCCTCCGCCGCGATCTCAGCCTCCGTGGGAGGCCGCATCCACGGCGCGACACCCAGGCGCATCGATCCGACCCGCACCTTCGACGCCTTGTACGGGTCCAGCTGCTCCCGCTCATCGTCGGTCAGGAGACGCACGGGCCCACCGGTGTAGGTCAGCCCGTCAGGCCCGGAGTACGAGGACCGCTGCTGAGGGTTGGCCAGGAGCCGACCAGCGATCCGCTTCACGACCAGTGCGACACCCGCGGGAACCGTCAACGCGGTCCACGGAGCCTCGGTGCGCTCGCAATAGGCCAAGACGGCTGCGGAGGCGTCCTCGATGTCGGCGTTCGCCGCAGCCGTGACGGCCTCACTGAAGGTGGTGGTCTGCTGAAGGTGCAGCTGCAGATCGCTGATGCTGATCAGTGCGGTCATGGCTACTCCCTCAGGTTGTTGGGGCGATGCGGGGCGCCTGGGTCTCAGGCGCCCCGCACGCGCTCAGGAACTACTGCGGCAGGACGGGGTAGAACCCGCGGTAGACGCCGTGCGACGCCTGGTTGCCGTACTTCAGCGAGATCTCGCCGTAGATCTGGGTCTTCTCGCTGGCGCCGGTCTTGGCGAGCTCCTCCTCGAAGAGGGCGCCCTTGCCGGGCACCTCGAGGAAGACGGGCTGCAGCTGGTCGACCGAGACGACCGCGATGGCGTCTGCCGGGAGATCACGATCGATTGCGACACCGAGCGTGCAGAAGTCGGTGATGATCGTCTCGACGCTGACGCCGCCGACGTTGCGGGTCTGGTTGAGCAGCGGGGTGCCGACGTTCGCCGTGGCGTAGGCCGCGGTGACCTGCGACTTCTGGCCCGACGGGACGAACAGCACCGCGGTCTCCTGCTCGGAGATGCCGCCGTTGTCGTAGACGGACTGGAGCAGGTTGTTGATGGCCCCGGCGGTGACCGTGTTGGCAGCCTTCAGCGGGTAGAACGCCATCGTGGCGGTGCCGACCGTGATTGCGGTCCCGCCCTGGGTGGCCGAGATCTTGAACGAGACGGTCGTGGAGACCGACTTCACCCAGTAGGCACGGCCGGCGACGACGGTCGTCGACGCGCCGACGTCGGTGAAGACGACCTTGTCGTCGGCGACCAGGTCGTGCGTGACCGTGATCGTGTCGGTCGCCGCGGAGGCAGCCGAGATCTTGGCCTTCTTCACGAGCGCGTTGCTCGTGATGACCGAGAGCAGCCCACCCATCTGACGGGCGGTGCTGTTGTCCGACGGGTCGTTGCGGACCGCGTTCCAGAAGCTGTAGTTCACGTCCCGGCCGACCTGCTTGAGGGCCTGCAGCACCTGCCAGGCGTGCTCGTCGTGGACGGGGTTCATGCCGCCGTCGTAGCCGTTGGCGTAGCCACCGACCGCGGCCTGCTTGGTGTAGCTGGTCGAGACCTGCTCCTGGAAGATCTGCGTCCGATTGACGATGTTCGCGCGGACCCGCTCTTCTGCGGTGGGCGCGTCGGCACCCTCGAGGCGGGCGCGGACGGCCGGCGTGCGCAGGTCGTAGCCCTGCCACTCGGCGTAGGTGTCCGTGACACGGCCGGGGGCGTTGATACCGCCACATGCGGAGAGCAGCGGGGTGTCGGACGGGGTGAGGGCGATCAGATCGCCGTGGTAGTTCGGCAGACCGTAGGTCGTGCCGAGACCGGTGATACCGGACATGGGGGTCCTCCTCAGGACTTGGTGGATGCTCCGTCGCGCGCCTTTTGCTGCTTGAGCGCGATCACGAGCTGGAAGTTGCCGACCTTCTGGGCGTCGGCGATCTGCTGGTCGAGCGACGGGCCGTCACCGCGACCGCCCTGGCCGAGATCGAGACGACGCGGGCCCTTGGCGGGCGCGAGCTCGTCGACAGCCTTGGTGATCTCCGCGTCATCTACGGTGCCGTCGTCGCCGACGAAACCGCTGATGTTCAGGCGCCCGATGAGGGACTCGACCTTGGCCGCATCCTCGATGCGGGTGCCGAGCTGCGCCTTGAGCGTGCCGCGAGCCAGCTTCTCGCCGAACTCACGGGCGACGGCCGAGCGCGTCTCGGTCGTCGCGTTGGTCACGGCCTTCTCGAGATCCGTCGCGTTCGCCGCCTTCAGAGCTGCGAGCTCTGCTGCCTGCGTCTTCAGATCTTCGTAGTCGCCGTACTTCTTGGTCTCGCGTGCCAGGCGATTCTTGACCAGCTCGTCGACCTCCGCCTGTGAGAAGGTCTTCGTGGTGCCGCCGGAGTTGCCTCCCTCGTCACCGCCACCGGCCGCACCCTCCGCGCCCACCCCTTCCCCGCTGGCACCGCCTCCGCCGTCAGGGCCGCCGTCAGGATCAGGGATCGGGCGGTAGCCCCATGCGCCATCAGGCGCGTGGCCGAGCAGGTGCTGGTGGGACAGGATCGATCGCTTCATGGTTGCTCCGATGGGGACCGTGGTGCCCGGCTTTGAGCGCTGCCGTCGCGCTTGTCCGACTGAGATCGCAGTCGTCACGCACCAGCCGACCGAGGCCGACTGGAAGTCAGGGGGCTTCCGGGTCGTCGACGGCCGCCAACGCGGCCGTTTCGACCGCTGCTGAAGCCATCTCCGCCTGGTAGCGGCGAATCTCCTGGGGACTCATGCCCACGATGTGGAGACGGATGAAGTCCTCGGGCATGCCCGCCGCCTGGGCCTTGCCGACGGCGTCGTAGCGCTCAGCGAGCGACGGAATGTCCGGAGGCATCCAGAGAACTTCCATGTCGCGGCGGCGCGCTCGCTCCGTTTCGCCCTTCCAAAGGAATCCGAGCTGGACGACCTCTTCCCAGCCTTCCGACAGGGTCGACATCCGGTCGAGGCACTTGGCGATGTGGCCGGCCCAGACCATCTCGGTGTTCGCTCCGGACTGATTCGCGGCGTCCGGCTGCAGCGAGGGAAGCGGGGTGCGCGTCTGGGCGGCGTAGTGGGTGACGTCGTCCTTCGTCGCCATGAGCAGGGGCGTCGGGTCGTAGGCGGCACCCTCGAGCAGTGCCACGCCTGCCGGGAGTTGCCACAGCGCGGCGGGATCGGCCGGGAACATGCCGTCGTAGTTGATCTCGGCGCCGTTCTCGTCCTTCAGTGGCAGCCCGGTCAGCATCTTCTGCCGGAACGCCTGCATCGCCGTGATCACAAGGCGCTGCAGGATCGTCGTGTTGATGCGGTCTAGGACGTCGCGGTCCTGCTGGAACTCCCCCCAGCAAGTTCGTCCGTCGATGTCGAGTCGGTTCGGGAACCACACGATCGGCGGCTGCGAGAACGGCAGGGAGTCGGCCTCACCGATCCACCGCCAGCCCGCCGAGCGACTGCCCTTGGTGATCTCGGCGCGTCGCACGGTCGCGGGGTAGCCGTCGAACCCACGCTCGTACAGGTAGGCGTGCTCGTTCCCGGTCCACTCGTCGACGAAGACCTTCAGGGCCTTGTCGATGCGGCGACGGCGCTGACCGTCGCGGGCGATCGCGATGTTCCGCGGGTCCTCGATGGTGATCAGGGGCGCTTCGATCTCGTCGTCGATGTCGCCGACGATGACGAACGCCTCGCCCATGACGAGGGAGGCCCGGTGCAGCGCAGGGGCGTCAGCGTCAAGCTGGTTGGCCTGCCACATGTCCCAGGCTTCGCTGTCCCCCAGGGCGTCACCCGCGGCGCCGGTACGGACGCCGGCGACCTTCATCCGATCGAGCATCACCTCGACGGACAGGCCAGCGAAGTTCGTGCGTGCCCGCCGCTGGAAGTCGATGAACGCCTCGCGGGCGTCCGCGGGGAGGTCCATGAGCGGGGCGTCGCCCACGGAGTATCGATGCAGCAAGTTCAGGGTCGGTCGCTTCGCCACGACCCTGCCGTGCAGCTGCTTCACCCACCAGTCGGGCGACCCGAGCTGCTTCGGATCCAAGGGCGTCCGCTCGAGGGGGAAGTCGACCGCGGTGATCGTCACGGGCTACCTCCTCAATCGTCGCGGGGCATACGCCTCGGGCTTGGCTGGTTCAGGGGTCGTCAGCAGCAGGTACATGGCTTCGATCCCCGCGACCAGGGGCGCGATGTCGACGGGTGACGCCTTGCGATCAGGCACCCAGCTGTCACCGATCGGGCGGATCGCGAGCTGCCGTATCGCAGAGTCGAGCTGCTCCTGGCCGATGTGCACGACCCCGCCCTTGAGTACGGCGTCGTAGAACATGCCAGACGCGCGGCCGAGCTCCTGGACAGATAGCGGCTTGACGAGGTCCTCGCCGAGCTTCTCCTTCAGCGGCTCGAGGAGGCTCGACACCGGCGCACCAGACCCTTGCAGCCCCACCGCGGTGATCGTCCGGCGCGTCTTGCGCTCAGACAGCCACGGAACGACCCAGTCGGTGCCGAAGTTCTGCGCCACGACCTGCACGTGAACCTGGCCATCGGGGCGAAGACCAGCGACGGAGATCCATGACGTCTGCCGATCCCACGACGTGTCGACCACGAACGCGACCGGCGCATCATCCGGAACGACAGAGTCAGCGTCCAGCCGCTCAGCCCACGATTCGGCCGGGAAGACCTGCCCCTCGACCGCCGTCGGTGGGTCCTCCCACCAGGCCAGTCGCTCACGCATGAACTCACCCACGGGAAGCGTCAGCCGCTCCTGCCTGATGTACTCAAACGTGATGCGCCGCCCCAGTGCCGGGTTGCCGTGCTGCCACAGTTCCTCGTTGTCGAGCTGGCAGCCCACGCTGCCGGGCTCGTGGGAGCAGTCGACTCGCAGGCACGGCTGCCGGTCCGAGGACCACTCGACGTAGCCCAGGTACGGGTCTTCGCCGGAGCGGCCACGGTCTCTCAGCGCTCTCAACGGCGCCGAGGTCGGGATGCCAGGGCTGGATCCATGGACGAGGTGCGGGTTCACCTGGGCCGACATAGTCGGCACCAGTGCACCGAGCTGCTGCGCGGTCCAGAACAGGCCCTCGTCGCCGTAAAGCCGGGGGGCGGCCATGCCTCGACCGGACTTCTTCGTCCGTGCGAGCACGTTCAGGCTGGCCCCGTTGGTGAGGTCGAACCCTTCCTTGCCGTTCGCGGTGCGGATCCTCTTCACCTCACGGGAAAGCCACGAGTGGCTCTCGATGAGGTTCTGCATCTCGGTGAACGTCGCACTCGAGGTCTTGAACTCGTGCGCCGTCCAGTTCACCGGGGCGATGCCCTCGACGAACGTGTCGTACATGGCGCCGGCCAGCATGACCGTGGTCTTGATGTTCTGCCGGGCGGAGATCACACACGACTCGAGCCCGATCCAGTCACCGGTCCGATCAGTCGCGTACAGCGCCCGGCACGCCAGCCGCTCAGGCTCGTCGACCTGGAAGCCGAGATCCTCCATGAAGTCGGCGATCTCGTCGGCGATCGTGAAGACCGCGCCGTCGGGGACGTACCAGAACCGCGGCTCAGTCGCCTGCAGCACTCCGGTCACG
The DNA here is from genome assembly GCA_030837395.1 of Actinomycetota bacterium. Lineage (GTDB taxonomy): Bacteria > Actinomycetota > Actinomycetes > S36-B12 > UBA10799 > JACJWR01. The sequence continues at coordinate 8,692 of JAUPKO010000270.1, forward strand.
TGCCCGCCTCCTGCGACTCAGGGGGTTGTCATCCTCGGCCGCAGCGCCAGAGCCGAGGGAGCCCAGCACCTTGTCGAGGATGCGGGCTTCTGCCGCCGTGCTGCCGTCTGGTCGGCCGTTGTCCACGATGCGCGCGAGGCGCAGCGCCAACTGCCCGTGTGGCGTCCTCAGCACCGAGGTCCCCTGGTACTGGACCTTCAGCGCGTCGACGATGTCGTAGACGTCGCCGCCGGCCGCGGGAACCAGGTCAGGCACCGGGATGTCGGAATCCGATGCGACGTGCAGCCGCGGCTTCTTCCGTGAGGCAACCGGAGCCATCGGGATCACGTTCTCCCGGTTGCGCCGCGCCTTCGCGGCAGCCATCCGATGCTTGTCCGAGCAGTATTTCGCGGTGGAGCGCTGAGCTTCGAAACGGCCGCCGCAGTGGGCGCACACGACCTGCATGGCGCCTCCTGACGTTGCTTAGCGTTCCGTTTAGCGTTGCCGGATTCCCGCGGAGGGAGAAGAGCGATTGAGCCTCCGGACAAGCGGTTCCAGAGGGGGGCACCCCGGTCCCCGCCCACCCCTACGCACTCATAGCTACATCGACCTCGGGGCGAGGAGTTCGGATCAGTAGGTGCGACCAGGGTGGGCCTTCAGTCGCGGGGCCATAGCGAACTGGCGCCTTACCTCGTCGCTCTCGGTCTTCCTTCCACTCGTCGAGTGTCAGGTCGCGCTTGTCTGAGTTGCAGATAGAGCAGCAAGGCAGGATGTTTGAGATGTCATTGAAGCCACCGCGACTGAGTGGCAGCACGTGGTCGGGGTCAGGGTCACCACTGATAGCGGCCATGCAGTAGGC
>JAUPKO010000271.1 GCA_030837395.1 Actinomycetota bacterium
CGTGGCACGAACGGCGCAAGGCCGGCAGCTCGAGGGGCTGGCGGCCTTCGGGACCCGCATCGAGACACTCAAGGCGGCCTGCCGCGCGGCTCGGGCGGCAGGGAAGCCGCCGGCCGAGGTGGACGCACTGCGCCGGCAGGCGGTGCGGGCGGCGCTCCTTCTGGCTGAGGCGCGGTCGCTGGCGGAAGCCGGACGCGTCGAGGACGCGCACGCCGTTGAGCAGGTGCTGCGGTCCCTGCTATCCGCCAAGCCATGGACGGAGTCGAGCGGAAACCCATAATGTAAATGGGGTCAATTTCAGATTTCCTGATCCGCACTGCTTCGCCAATCAGCAGGGCTGTTTCTTTCTGGTCTCGGCCGTCTTCTTGAGGGCGTCTGACGGGGTCGTCATGCTGCCATTCTGCGTTCTGGAGGTGGCGGGAGACGGTTTGACTCCCCCTTTGCGGCCGACCGGCCGCTCGCGTCCGCCGTCATCGACAGGTTCAGGGCATGGAGTGACGCCCGGCGGGCGTCTGCCCGGGACGGCTGCCGCGTTCAGTGGTGATGGTTCAGGCCAACTTGAGCTTGTAGGGCTCGTAGCGACGCTCCCACTCCGCCACGCTGGTGCAGGAGAACAGGCCCAGAAGCAGGTGGACCCGCCGTGAGAGGCGGCGCTGCACCACGCTGAGCGACTCCCTGGCGCGGCCGAGGACCAGGGCGGCGATCGAGCGCAGACAGCACATGACCCGTCCGCTCTTCCCGGCCGAGGCCCGGTTGCGGTCCTCGTCCATGCTGCGGTCCTTGGGGTGGTGGAGGCAGTTCTCGATGGTCCAGTGACCCCGGGTCAGGCCCAGAACCCGTTCGGGACTGTGGGCGTCCGCCGCGAAACTGCCGACGTACAGCACGGTCTCTTGGGACGCGCCGGTGACCTCGCCCCGGCGGATGAGCTGACGTTCCCGCATGACCCGGCAGACGACGTGGGTGTGCGGCCAGCCGGTCTGCGAAGGCAGGATCGGAGCCATCTCCAGGTTGCGAGTTTCGATCCGGCCGTGCCCCTGGTTCACGGTCTGTGCTCGGGTGAGCGTGCCGGCGTTCCTGTCGAGGTGCTTCTCGATCCGCTGGCGCAGCTCCGGGGCGTTGTCCTTGACGCAGATCAGCACGTCGGCCTGCTTCTCGACCACGGCCAGTTCGATGGTCTTCTTGACCGCGTGCAGAGCATCGAAGGTCAGGACCGTTCCGGGCATGTCGGGCAGGCTCTGGATCAGCTCTTGGACGGCGGCGATCTCCTTGCCTTTCGAGTCAGTGAGGATCTGGTCGAAAAAAGGGGGGAACCGGCGTGAGAGACCGCGCTGACCGCACAGACCCCTCCGTCCTCGTTCTGCAGCGTGGCCCGCAGCGTCTTGCCGTCCAGAGCGACGGCCTCAGGCAGGCGCTGTTCATCGCGGAACCACTGGTTGACGGTCTGTTCGAACAACTCGCCGTCCACGCTGGCGGCCGTGCGCCACAGCGTGACGTATGCCGGTGCCTGGTAGCGGCGGGTCTTCGGATTACGCCACGCGCGCAGGGCCTCCAGATGAGTCTGCGACAGCGACGCCGCGAACTCCGCACACTCCCGAACGCCCTTGCAGCCGGCCAGCACGGCGCAGGCGAGCCCCGACAGGCAGCAGCCGAGCGGGTAGCGGCGCCCGTTCGTGCGTCGTCGATCGGGCAGTGCCTGCAGTGCCGTGAACAGCGAGCGCAGCCCGGCGAACCCGAGGCGCGCGGCCACCTGCTTCGGCGGCAGAGGCTTCTCCGAGCACGCCAGCTCGGCCGGCATCTGCTCAGCCCGGAGCAGATCCCTCGCGTCGGGGCGCAGCGGGCGAACCCAGATCGCCTTGGGGGTGCTGTCCGCGCAGTAGAACTCACGTGCGTCCCGGCGGAAACCGCGCGTGGCCCCCACCTCCGTCCACCCCGCAGCCAAATAGCAGACCCCGCGGTGGAAGGCCGGATCCACGAACGTCTCGAGCAACAGCACCGGATGGCCGAACCGCTCCTGCCAGTCCGACGACAGCCGCCGGGCCACGGCCGCCAGCACTCGCGAGGCGAAGGCCCGCTCGCCTTCCCCTTCCCAGGGAAGAGTCAGGAACCGGCTGTTCTGAACCACCAGGTGACGCCGCTGGATGGCCTGCTCGACGGTCCAGCCGATCCACCGGTCACGGTCCGCAAGGTGGTAGGCGCACGCACTGAACGAAGCCAGGGCCACCCACCGGCCCTTGACCTCGGCAACGTACCGAATCTGATGGCCCGCAAGATGCGGGTCGCCCAACGGATGCCGCTCTTCCATGGTGCGGTTCCACTCGGACTCTTCGTCGGCCAGAACGGGACGAACATTCATGTGGTCAGCTCCCGGATGATGTGCCTTCCAGTCAGGCCAAACCGGCCCTGCTGACCAAATCTAACACGGACCGTGGTCACTGTCCATCCTTCTTACCTAAAATACTTCTGGCACACTTGCTAAGGGCCAGAATGAAACAGCCCTGGGTCAACGCCCTCGGCGAGCAACTCACCGCCACGGCCCTCACC
>JAUPKO010000272.1 GCA_030837395.1 Actinomycetota bacterium
GTAGCTGGTCAGGGGGGATTCCAGCACCGGCCGACGCGTCAGCCGCCATACCTCGCCGGCCCGACGCAGCAGCGCCCGCCAGTCCTCGGCCGCCGAGCCGCCGAGGGCATCGCCCAGAGCACCGGCGATGGCCCCGACCCCGCAGCCGGGCAGTACAGCCTCGCTGCCGTCGGCCCAGCGATAGCCGAAGCCGGGCTCGACCGGCCGTAGGTCGACCACCTCGTCGAGTTCGCGGCGGCCGGTCTTGATGAACAGGTCCCGGTACACCGCTGGCAGGGTGAGCAGGCTGGGGCCGGTATCGAAGACGAAGCCGTCGCGCCGGAACGACCCGAGTTTGCCGCCGTGGGTGCCTCCCTGCTCCAGGATCGTCACCTGGTGGCCTTTGACCGAGAGCCGCGCGGCGGCTGCCATTCCGCCCATGCCGGCCCCGATCACCACGACATTCGCCACAGGGTCAGCGTGCCAGAGGGGTGCCGTCGGGCACGATGGTGGCCATGTCCGACTACTCCTGGGCCACTGTCGTACCGCAGGGGCTCGTCCCCTCGGTGCCGCCCGCGGTCCCGCTGCCGCACCTGTTCGACGCCGATGCCGACGGCGCTGCGCCGCTCCCGCTCGTGCCGGGCGTCGCGGCCGGCGACGGCGAGGCGCTTGTGCCGGTGGCGGGTGACCGGCTGTCCACGGTGCCGGTCTACCGGCGCCATGACTTCCCGTTCGCCGTGACGGGCACCTACCTGCGTGCCGAGGCGGCCCTGCGGCTCACGGCGGCGGCGACGACCCTGCCGGAGCCCTTCGGCCTCGCCGTGTTCGACGGCTGGCGCGATCCCCGCCTACAGCAGTTCCTCTACGACCGCGCCTACGCGGAACCTGGCCTGCCGCCCGGCTTCGTCGCGCCGCCCACGGGGGATCCCGCCCGACCCACGCCGCACAGTACCGGCGGCACCGTTGATCTGACGTTGACGTTCGGGGGCCAACCTCTGGCGCTGGGCACGGATTTCGATGAGTTCACCGTGCGCGCCTTCACGGGTGCCTTAGAGGGGTCTGCTCGGGTGGCCCAGGCGGGCCCCGGAGGTGAGGCCGACGTCCTGGCCCGCGACCTGCGCCGACTGCTCTACCAAGTGATGCACGACGCGGGCTTCGTGGTGCTCGCCCGCGAATGGTGGCACTTCGAATACGGCACCCGACTCTGGGCTGCCGTTACCGGCGAGGAACCTCTGTATCACGCGGCGCCACGACCACCGGCCGACCCCGCCACTTGAGCTCCCCACGGCGGCGGCGGCGGAAGGACTCGGCCACCAGCGCGCCGAACGCGGCGATGCTGACCGGGTGCGCGAATGCGTCGGGCCACACCCGCTGCCGGGTACGCCGGGCGATCAGCACCCGTCCGGCGGTGGCAGCGGTGTACCCCGCGAGCCCGACCAACCGGGTCCGGCGATCCGGACCGAGCGCCGCCCCGGCCGCCGGTACAACGTACGCCAAGCTCAGGATCGCGAGTGCCCCGACGGCTCCGGCCGGCGAGCCGAATGCGGCCCACAGGCTCTTGGCGTAGCCGGCGACCAACTCGGTGTCCGATTCGTACATCCGGCAGGCTGCAAGCGTGGTGCCGTCGGCCATGCCGCCATGACCGCCAGCGGACTTGATCGCACGGACGAGCGCGACGTCCTCAAGCACTTCGGTGCGCACGGCTGCGTGCCCACCCGCGCGGCGGTAGGCGTCGGCGCGCACGACGAGGAACTGCCCGTTGCCGGCAGCGGTCGAGGGCCGCCGACTGCGCGCGGCCACGTCGAGCGGCAGAGCGGTGAGCCACGACCATTGCAGCAGTGGTTGCACGAGGCGGCCCAGGGGGCCTGCGGTCCCCTGACGGGGGTACGGGCAGACGATGTCGTAGCCGGCTTCCGGCAGCATCGCTGCGGCACGCTCGACTGCGTCCGGCGCCAGCACGACGTCCGCGTCGACGAACACCAGGACGTCGCCACCTGCGGCCTGCGCCAGCCGTTCGCACGCCCACGGCTTGCCCAACCAACCCGATGGTGGATCTGCGGCACCAGTGAGCAGGCGCAACCGGGGATCGGCGCCGAGTTCGGCCCGCACGACCTCGGCGGTGCCATCGCAGGAGGCATCGTCGAGGATGAGGATCTCGGCGCACTCCTGGGTGGTCAGGGCCCGCAGGCAGGGCGCTACTCGGTGGGCCTCGTCGCGCAGCGGCAGCAGAATCGAGATCGTGGGGGGCACTGGACCGGAGTCGGCCGGTGCGACTCCGGTGCTGGGAGTCGGGCCCGGCATGGGCACGATGCGCAGGTTCCGCGCGGTGTTGGCCAGACCCAGGCCCGCCAGGATCGCACCGGTCGTCACCAGCCCCCGCCACGCCGGGGACGCCCAAGCACGTGCGGTCATGCGCGACGCTCCTCGGCAGGCGTCTGGACCCTCGAACCCCGAGGCCGGCGATAGTCGGCGATCACCCGCCACAGGTACGGCACGGCCACCAGACCCATCAGCACCCCGCCCCACACCGCGACCGCGGGCCGGCCCAGGAAGACCGCGTTGGCCACGATCCCGCCGATCCAGGTCCAGCCGTAGAGCACGGCCGGCACACCCTCGTCAGTCGTCACATCCGGCAGCATCGTCAACACCATCATGAGCACCACCGACACCAGCAACCACCCGGCGTAGTTCAGCATCGGAATGTCCGGGATTCCCGGCAGCCCGGGGTAGTCCGACAGCCACACCCAGTAGTTCTCGGCCACCATCTGCGGGTCCAGGAACAGGTCCCACGAGGCCAGCGCGTAGGCACCGACGAGGATCACCGCGAGTCGCCCGCCGACGGCTGAGCGCCCGGCGCCGGCCAGCGCCCAGCTGCGGGTCAACCGACGACCAACCAACAGAGCCGGGTACGCCATCATCGTCCAGGCCAACGGCACCAGAACGGGCACACCAAACACCTGTGGGGTCAACACGTCGGTGTAGTCATAGGCAGAGAACGGGAAGCCGGTGCTGACCCCCAGCACTTCCACCCCCAAGCCGAACGTCAGCGCGATCACCGTGTAAGCGGCCGCCCACCGCGCGCCGCGCCACACCCATGCATGGCTGATCGACGCCGCCGCGAACAGCGCCACCACCACCTGTGTCGTCGCCACCCGGGCGCCGCCGGAGGTCAGCGGCCAGGCGATCTGCGCCAGGATCGCCGCCCCCGCGAAGGTCCACGGGACCACGTTCGCGCGGCTCACGATGCTGTGATGGCGGCCGGGCCGGCCGGTATGGGTCGGCCGTTGAAGGTGCCGCTTGCCGCCACCACGGCGAATCTGGCGAACAGTTCCTCGCTGTACCAGCCGAGCCGCTCGGTGTCGGCGATGACGGCCCGATGGACGGCGCCGCGCTGGGCGAATTCGGTGAGTGCCCGATTGGACTCCCACACGCTGAAGGTGCCCTGCAGGCCCACCGGGGCTTCCCCGATCCCCAGGGTCAGCAGCACGCCGGTTCGGCTGCGCAGGTCCTCGGCCACCGGTGGTACCGACGACCAGAACGTGCGCCACTGCTGGGGTCGGATCCGGGCACGGGTGATGGCGGCCACCGGCCCGTCCCACCGGGCCGGGCTCTCGTCAGTGATGAACGGCTCCTGGCCAGCCCACCGGCCGCGACTGATCAGCGGGCGCAACCGCAGGTCCAGCCCCTCATCGGCTGTCCGTCGCCAGGAGCGCAGGATCGATCCCCCGGCAAAGCGTGCTGCGGCCGCCTCGTCGGCGAAGACGGTGAGCAGGGCCCAGTGGTGCAGGTCCGCGTCGCCGAGCGTGAAACTGTCGCCGGAGCCGGTGCCGAGTAGTTTGGCGAAGCTGAGCCCGGGCACCCGACGCAGTTGCAGTCGGTGCACCCCCATGCGGCCGAGGGCGGACGGGATCCTGCTGCTGGGCACATGCCAGACGCGCAGGTGCACGACGGGCTCAGTCACACCCCGCATGGTAGACGCCGACACGGATGCCGGTCCGTGGTGTGGCTGGCCACGGCGCGCGCGGGGCGCGTCAGTACTGCCCCGCGATGGTGCTGCGGACCAGGGCCACGGTGCCCTCGGGGTCGTCCCACATGGGTGCGTGGCCCACCCGCGGCATGATCACCCAGCGTGAATGCAGCGGCGCCAGGTGCTGCAACTGGGAGGTGTGAGGCGGCAGGAATTGGTCGTCGTCTCCGAAGGCGATGGTCACCGGCACATTGGCGGGGATCTCCCGCGCCCGGTCGAAGCGGGCCCCGATGATGCCGTCGTGGGCCTCGTCGTA
>JAUPKO010000273.1 GCA_030837395.1 Actinomycetota bacterium
CGCAAGACGCCGAGATCGCGGCGGCAGCGGGACGACTCGGCATCTCACCGGGTGTGGCCGTCCACCAGATGCACCGACGCAGGCTACTGCCCTACCAGTTTGGCAATCGGCTCTGCGTCAATCTTGCCGGCACCTTCACCGCCTGATGGAATCTACTTACCAAGCAGCGATCGTCCCGCTTCACGGCCTTGGCGGTACTACCTTCACCAGCGATCGATAGGTTTGGCGCATGGCGAGGGAAGAGGTCGAGCTCGTCCTTCCAGACGTGCTCTTCAGCGGCGATCTCCGCGGTTTCATCGACCACCTCGGGCTTCATGGCCGGCCGCTGGGCAACGACCGGTGGGCCGTCTGGCCGAACAATGACAAGGTCTTCATCAGCCACCACGGCCTAGCTGACGACACCGGCTTTGTCGCCCGGTTCGACCACCTGAACAACATGCCACTGAACGCATCGCACCTCAACAACCCCGAGACCGTCGCACGGTTCGCCGAGTTGGACAAACAGCTTGCCGAGCGCATGTCTGGAGGGTCAGACATTGCCGCGCTCTTTCACAGCATCCAGGCCAGCATCCTGAAATGCACAACCCACGAGGAGCTGATCGCAGCAGTCGAACAGGCCTGCGCAACCCTCGGCACAGTCCCCTGTGAATCAACTGGCGAACTATTGTTTGCCGGTCTCTCCGCGCACTTGGTGATAGCAACGGACCTGCTCGCTCGTCGGGTTAGGTTGCCTGCCATTCTTTTCCGATTCGATCAAGACCCCGACGCGCTGAAAACCATCACCGACCTCGGCGACGAAGGCGGCTACTTCGCATCATCAACGAAGTGGTTCCACGACGTCATCAGCGCGTCCCACTACTTCGGCCCGCTGCTCGGCTGCCTTGCACCTGGCTTCTGGTGCATCCCCACATGGCGCCCCCCAGCAGCGGTCTTGTTCAACTTAGGCACCGGAATCGCAGGATATCGACACACGCCGATGGAACCGATGCAGCTCCTACCTGCCGAGGGCAGAGACGAGAACGTGCCGAATGACAGCCCGTCCCCGGAATCATGTCGCGTCGCCATCACATGGTGGACCAACCGTCTCAACCAGATGTTCGGATACCTCAGCGATCCAACAGTATTCAGCAACAAGCACGGAACCTACGACCCCTACGAACACCAACACTGGCTGCTCACATTTGGCCAAGTTTTTGACCTAATGACCGCGACGCAATCCCTGAGCCGCAACCATGCCGCGCAACGCGCGCTTCTGTACACGCTGCTCGACAGCTTCGCTGACCGAATCATCGACTGCGAGCTCGACAAGCTCTGCAGGTACGACCACGCCAAGGCGACCGCCGATCGAGTGCGGACCAAGATGCCAGAATCCGTTGCAGCGGTACTCATGCCGCTCGCCGATAGAGCGGTAGACGGCCTTCTTCGTCTGCAGGAAGGATTCTTCTTCCGGGAACAGCGCGGCGACAAGAACGTTGTCATCTGGATTCCCGGGAGTGAGCGCGGGCACCACCAGGAGCCGCACCGGGCGGCGGCCATGCTGATGAAACTATTTCGCAACGCCACTCACGGCTACGGTGGCATCCGGCGGCCACAGAGTGAGAAGGATTGGGTTGCCGAGCGGCTGCTTGCGCACCACACTGGCGAGACACCGGACGACCTCGTTTTCCTTCCCTACCTCTATCTGCTCGACACTCTCTGCAACCCCGAGGAAATCCGGAAAACGATTGTGGAACGAGCCCGGCAACGGGATTAGATGCTCGTCACTGGCTCGATGGTGCCGTCGGCGTGCACCCTCACCGTCTTCACCCCGGAATACGGGCCGCGCAGCCACGCCGGCCACGAATCCACACGCGGAGCCGAACGCCCACCGAAATACCAACGCGTCACCCCGGTTGGCTCACCCGCCACCAGACGCGCTCTTGCGGACGGCCGCTTCACGCCTCGATTGTCCTAATGAATTCGCCGACGTTTCACGCGCAGGCAACCGCTATCAGCCAAGACGCGGGCGTAGCGTTACGCCGATGGATGAGTACATCCGCAAGGTCGTGGCAGAAGCGCCGCCGTTGTCCGAGGAGCAGGCCCGCAAGATCGCGGTCCTGTTCGACGTTGAGCGCCACCGCGCCGAGGCTCGGGCCGAACGTCGGCCATATTCCGGCGGTGCGCCGGAGGGGCTTGCGTGTCGGACAACCCTGCCGGGCAAGCCGGAACAATCCAACGAGGAAGTGCTGCAGGCTTATCGCGAGACATGGAACGCTGGATTGGCACAGACCCCGATGTGGTCGATGTGGTACTCATGCCCCGAGGACATCTTCCGGTGGCGCATCCAGTTCGACTGCGGCTGTATCGAAGAGCGGATGACTACGACGGACGACCCGCAGGCACTTCTGGAGAAGTCGGACACGGATTGGCGCACCGGTGAGCACCTGCTACCGGGGCAGTACCTGTGCCGCCGTAGTGACCATTCGCACAACGCCTGTCCGGTGCGTGACATTGCATCGTGGGATGAGCGCGACGGAGAACAGGACCTTCCCGCTGACCCTGTCGACCCGCCGGACTGGTGGGGCGATGAAAGCACCGACAAGTGGGCGGCGTACCGCAAGGGACCGCGCAGGCTCGCGACTTGGAAAGCAACCCTGACGTGCGGTCATAAGTTCACGACGCTCATGGAGGTTGGCTGGGCCCCAGAGCAGGGACTAACCCGGGCCACGCCGGAACGGTTGGCCGAGATGCGCGTCGGGTTGGCCCAGGCATATGCGCCCGACTCGATCCCCGGCAAGTACGTCAGACAACTCGATGCGGGATGGCCGCAGCTGTATCACCACCTCGACTGCGATGTCTGCAGGGACGTTCGCAGGCCAGTCGCCTACCAGCCGCTGGCATGGTTGATCCCACCGCCGCCCAGGCCACGCAAACCGCGCAGGCAGAAGACCCCCGAGGAGTGTCTGCGCGCGGAATTGGCAAAGACCGAGCGCGAAGCCAAGCGCCTGCGTGCCGCGCTGAAAAGACTGGAGCGGCAGGAATGAGTCAACGCCCGTTCGCTCATTGCCGCAGATCCCACCATACTGTTCAGGGCGCGTAGTCGCTTCCGTTCCAGGTGAGAACCTGGGAGCTGTCACTGCCGTCGGCGCAACTTGGGATACAGCTTTCTGTGTAATCGAGGATTGCGTAGCGGCCATCAGCGCCGGGCCCCGAGAGAGCGGCGTAGTGGAAGGCATAGCGGCCCTGGTAGTGCGGGGGCGCATACTCCCATCCCATGTCGGCGAAACCGTCATCGGTGGGGACCAAGACCATGACGCCGCTGTGCCTGATCGTGGTGTAGTCGATGAAGATGTTGCCGGTGGCATCGGTCGCCGGGCTAGCGAAGGCGAACTGACTCGTCGCATCGACCGGTATCGGTGGCAGCACGGTGCCGCCGGCGGTGACCGCAGACACGCAACCGGCGTCTGGACCAAGCTCACGCGGGTCATCCATCAAGAAGATCCGCATCGGGCCGAGTGTGGGATGTTCGAAGTCGTGGTGCGCGACGATCAATCCGCCGCAACCTGAGTTCGGTGGCGGCTCAGTTGGCAGAACTAACGGCGTGGCAGTCGTGGGAGTAGGCGGTGCAGATGTGGTGCGCTCGGGAGGTACGGCTGGTCGGGTGGACGGGGAAACGCTGGCCGCAGAGTTTTCACCGGTGCTCGCGGATTGACCCTCCTGCCACGGTCGCCAGATGAAGAAAGAGGCTCCGGCCACGACGAGAGCTACGGTGATCGCCGCGACCCCATACCACCGAGCGGCACCGGATCCGGCGTGGGTAGTACTTACGGTCGGCGGCACCGGAGCTGCCCGGGCGGCTTGGGCCGTGGGTGCGGTACCTGCACCGACCCCGCCTTGCGCCTGCCATGAATCGACGAGCGCTCGGGCAAAGTCGCTACACCGAACGAATCGATCGTCAGGGTTCTTCGCCAGCGCGGTCGCCAGCGCGTGGTCAAGCGTGCCGAGTTCCGGCCGGGTATTGGCAAGCGGCGGAGGCGGTGAGTTCAGGTGGCGGCTGATGACAACGGCTGGATTGGTGTGCGGGAACAGATGCCTTCCCGTCAGAAGGTGGTAGGCAGTGGCCGCGAGCGCGTATTGGTCGGTTCGGCCGTCGAGAGCCTCTCCCATTAACTGTTCGGGCGCGGAGTAGGCCACGGTCCCGACCGTCATGTTGGTGGCGGTTAGCCCGCTGATGTCATTGACGTCTCGCGCTATCCCGAAGTCGGTCAGCAGGATTCGCTGATCGGCATCCTCATCGAATTGTGTGAGCATGATGTTGGCGGGCTTAACATCGCGATGCAACAGGTCTTGTGTGTGCGCGTAGTCCAGCGCACCTGATACCGCGGTGATGATGCGGGTGACATCATCGACGGGCATACCGACCGGGTAGTGCCGTTCGAGCAATCGGGCCGCGTCGACTCCATCGACGAAGTCCATCGAGATCCATAGCTGACCGTCGAATTCGCCGCGGTCGTGTACGCCAACAACGTGAGGGTGCCACAGCTTGGACGCCAAATCGGCTTCGCGGATGAATCGGCTACGGTACTCGCTGTCTTGGGCCCAGTCACGGGGCAGAACCTTTAGTGCGTTATGTCGGGGCAGCCGGGGGTGCTGGACGAGGTACACCTCGCCCATGCCGCCCGCCCCAAGCAGCCTTACGACGGTGAAGCCAGCGAACTTCTCGCCAGGTGTCAACGACATCGCACTAATCGTCCTCGCTGGAATGGATGGACCGATGACAACGTGCCTGCAGGGCTCCGGTTCTGCTCATCGGCCATCCCGTGCCGCCACGCTGGGTTACGACGAGAGGGCATGAAATAATTCCGAGTCTCGTTGTCACAGAATCTCATACAAGCTCCCCCGCTTGCTGGCCATCGTCGACTCGATCGATGCCGCGAGGCCGCTGTCACGGATGAGAAGGCCGAACTCGACGTTGCGGTTCTCCGCACTGTAGGAGAAGTTCGCACTGGTGAGTAGAACGATCTCGTGGTCGATGACGATGAACTTGGCGTGGCTGACGAGTGGTTTCCCGTCGGGCAGGACCGCTGACCGATACACGGCTGCGCGTGGCAGACGTGCTTTAACGCCAATCGGATCGCCCACCGCGCTGTCCACATACACGCACACCATGACGTCGGGCTCCTCGGATACTGACTTGAGTGCGTCCCACATGTTCGATGTCGACGAGAAGTTGTAGGTTGCGCATGTCAATGAGGTGCGCGCGGAGGCGACTGCGTCTCGGAACTGGTTGGTCAGGTGCCCTGTCGTCGCTTCATTTCCCGGCATGGTCCACACCGGGATCAGATCTCGATGCACGCTCTTGGCACCTGCGATTCCGCGGAGAACCGCGGCGGACAAGTCGGGTGACGAGTGCCCAATTCCGGCCGCGGCTAGCAGCTTTGCGGCCTGGTCACGCCGAGCGGGACTCACCGATGCAAGTGCGTGGGTGGTGTGCTCGCCCGATCCGATGAGCACCGCCAGGCTTTCTGCCTCGGTTGAGGTCAGGTACTCCCCTAGTTGTTTCAGCGGGTCATTGGACATCAGGGCTCCCGAAGAACCCCGGCACCGGCTTGCCGTGCGCGCTGGGCAATGTGAGTAGAAAGCGGCGGTCGAGGAACCGGTTGGCCCTCTCACACGATGTCTCCGACGCGAAGGTGCAGCAGTGGCACGCCGCTCCATGCAGGAAGTCCTCGGGGTCACTCGGAGTCCGCATGGCGCACACTGGGTCCGACGAGCACCGGGCAGCTCGGCGAAGCGCCGAGATCACCAGCCCCTGCAGCCGAGACGGCTCTGACAGCGCGACGAGCCCTCCGAGGGTGCCTTCGCTATCTGAGGCGGTGGTGCAGATCAACAGTCCGGCAGCGCCTTCGCGGTGCGCGGAGGCGGGCCAACCGTAGAGCCGCTCGGTGAGGCGGGCGGCGCCGTAGCCACATGACATCGCCATCTCGCGGATCAGCACGTGAGACAGGGTGTGCAGCAACCAGTATCGGGGCGCAGGCAACCGGGTGTCGGGATCGACGGCTTTGGCGGTCTCGGAGAAGCGGCGGGCGAAATTGCGGCGGTTGGCTGCCTGGTGCGCCGCCCACAGCGGCGTGGTGTAGACGATGTTCTCCCAGGCTTCGACGGCATCGAGGCTGAGCTGCAGGAAGATTCCTTCGCCGCGGTCCTCGGTCGCAGGTACCCACGTGGGTTTGCCGTTGCGGGTGAGCTTGACCAGCCGGCCGGGCAGATCGTTGACGCGATCCATTTCGTCGAGTCGAGTGAATCCGATGAAGGCGTTGACCTTCTTCATCTGGTTGACGGCGACGACGCGGCGGATCTGTGCAGGAAGCACGGGGCCGCGGGTCATGTCGGTCACCATCAGCCCGGTGGTGTTCTTCTGGGCGGGGAACAGGGCCGGCTTCTGCAGATACTGCCATTCGGGAATCAGGAGTTCTACTGGATCCCAGTCATCGCGCTTCTTCTTGCGCTCCTCGTCGGACTCTGGCGGCGATAGCGCCTCGGCCACTGCGGTTGAGAGGCCCTCGTCCGAGACACCGCTCAGGTCAATCTCTTTCATACCTGCCATCGCGCGAATAACGTCGAGTTGTCCGGCGAACTGCTTGACGGTGTCGACCCCGAGTTTGAGCCGGATCAGGTCGCCGAGGGCTTCAGCTTTCTCGGCGTCGGTGCGGGGCATGACGATGATCGATTGTGTGGAGGCGAACCACAGGTTGGAGGCACCCATCATGATCAACGTCGGCCGCGCACCGCACTCTTTGTCGAAGGCATTCAAATGTGGGTGACGGCCACGGCAGGTCTGCGGCAGCTTTTCGCGGCCCACCGAGCCCTGCGCTTCCGCCATGCCGCGAGTGGCGCCGCATTGCGTGCACGCGATCATCGAGCCGACGCTCTTGCCGAGGTTGGCGTCGCGCATCTTCAGGTCGGGCCGCTCCGCCTTCGTGCAGCGCCTGCCGCGATGCACCCACAGTTCGTACGGAAACTCGTCAACGTGACCGTTGGTGCATGTCAGCAGATGCTGCGCAGGCACCGCGGGACTCTCACGCCGCCCAGTCTTCGCCCCGCCGCGCCGAGCGCCACGGCCGGGACAGCTCTTGTGTGTGAATTGCGCCAGGTCGGGCCGGAAGGGGTGGATGTTGACGTAGCTGAACCGCGGCAAGGGGCCGAGGTAATCACAGCCGGTGCACCGCAGCCACTGCGGGAATACCCGTGCGGGGATACCCAAGTCGGCGCCCTCTTTGGTAAACGAGTTCTGCTTGGGCTGCCAGGGATAGGGCCGCAGCGCCTCCACCTGCGGACCAAGATGCATGCGGATCACGTTGAGCAGCCGGGGCTCGATGACCGCCGGAATCGTTTCGCGCCGTTTCCAGATGGGCTCCCAGTCGTCCAAGCCGGCGGGCATCACCGAGAATCCGGGCAGGTCCATGATCGCGCCCGGCCCGTAGGTGTATAGCAGCGACGACGGTCGTGACGAGCCCACCTTGGCGCGGTTCTTAACCACCGCGTCTTCGGCATCGGCAAGGGGGTCGAGAGTCTCCTCTGGATCGTGCAACATCACCGCTTCGGGCGTGGTGTCGGTCATCAGTCCTCATCCCCTACTGGCAGGGTCCACCGTGGTGCGCCGTCGGGAACGTGCGCGAATAGGCGCTCCGGGATGGGGCTGACGAGGATGTTGATCTCCGGCTGCACTTCCCGCATCGAGTTCGCGACGACGAACGGC
>JAUPKO010000274.1 GCA_030837395.1 Actinomycetota bacterium
ATAAGCCCGGTAGCGCGCATCGACAGAATCAGCAGGAACTGGGCCACCAATAGCAGCGACACCACCACCTCGGGGCGCAGACTCGGTAGCCACGCCAGCACGAATGCGGCCACCACTGCAGCAGCGACGCCCCTTGCCATCGCCCTGGCGTAGGGCGGGGTGACTCTGTCGATCAAGTACCGACGCAGCACCCACCAACCGCCAATGACCATCAGCAGCGAAGGCAGTCTCAGCACCAAAAGGGGGATGTCATTGTGCCGGAGCCACGACTGTTGGATCAGGGTCCACCAGAAACCCTGCGGTTGCGGCGCGGCCGAGGCGGTGAAGTAGTTCGAGAAGAATCCCAGCGAGGAGTAGTTGCGCGCGGTGGTGAGCACCCAGCCGTCATCGGACAGGGACGGCACGAAGAAGAGTGCAACCAGGGCAGCGAGTACGACGCCGGTGTCTGACAGCGTCCAGCGGGCCCCAGCAGGTGTCTCCGTGATTTCACCTTTCGGACCGATGAGACGCCTCGAGGAGCGCCAGATCACGACGACCGCGGCCCCGATCACCACCATCAGCAACCACCGCCAAGCGGGCCAGGCGATCGTCGCTGGGCGGGTCAGGATGCGCACCGAGGACCCCAGTCGGAGTTCCTTCGCGATGTGCACTCCATCGATCTGGAAACTAGGCCTCACCGCACCAGGGACCGTCGACTCGGGGGCAGCCACGCTGCTCGTTCGGCTCTCGCGTCCGGCGGTCAACGTGACCGAGTCGGACGCACCGTCGTAGTGCAACCTGACGGCACAGTCCCCCTCACCGAGCGGTTGGGTGAGTCCGGCAATCCGCGTTCCGGACGAATCCACCCAGATCTCGGGACCCGTCGACCAGAGCCCCAACTCCCTCGAACCAGCGAACCGGAGGATTTCCAGGTCTGCAGAGTTGGTAGCGCTCCGCTGCCGGATCGCCTGGCATGGGATCGATGCGTCGATCTCAGCCGGGGCACCGGCAGACAATTCAATGGCCGTCTCGGTCGTATCGGTGGACGTGGGGGTCCAAGTCCAGGTCGTCGTCCGCCCCGAGATCGGGAGCAAGGCCATCGTCAGTGCCGCCAACAGCGCAACGAAGGCCGCCGCCGCCATCGTCCAGCCGGGTCGTCGCCCGAGCCGGCTCCGTCCCTGCTGGCCGGCAGGCTGCACCTGCGTCGTTCGGCGCGGGGAGGCGACGTTCACAGCCACCCGACAGTCTCAGTCGCCGGCACCCGGTGGATGGCCGGCAGCAGTGCTGGGCCTAGTCGGTAGAGGCATCGACCCGCAGCAGCGCGGGACTCCACCGGACAGGCGAGTTGAGCGGTCCGCATCTGAGAAACGTATCCGGCCCCATTGAGATTGGGGCGACCGACCGAGTACTCGTACCGGGAGATCAGGCCATCGGCGATCGTCGGCATCGGCACGCAGGGCGCCTGCAGATGGGTCTGCGGGTTGTTCCAGACCGGTCCCCCGCTCGCCAATTGGGCGACCGAGGAGGACGCGACGACCTGGACAGGTGCGGTCACTGCCGGCGGACCCGAATCGGTGGCCCAGCTAAAAGCGACTCTGGTGGTACCGGACGGGATTCGCGGCCGGAAGGCCAGCCAGATCGGAGCCGCTTCGCCGTCGCGAACGAGCTGCTCGCGGGCTATTTCGGCGCCGCTGTCGTCGCCGAACACCACCTCGAACGTGATCCCAGTGAAACGAGACCGAGCCCAGATCGCGACGGTGTCAAGGCCGGCTGTCGAATACCACTCGGTGGCGACCCAGCCGGTCGGGGTCAACGGGTTGGCGAGCACCGGCGTGTCCGCAAAGGGCGGGGTATCGGCCGGGATCAGCGGGTTCGGGTTGGCCACCGGTGGCGTCGGCACCGCGACAGTGGCGAGTACTGGGGCCCCGACGGCCAATGGCAGCGGACGAACCGCAGTCGGCACACCGCCAGCGGCCTCCCCAGCTAGCCCACACCCCTCCCCCCGGAGCGCGGCGGTGTTCTGCCCGACCCAGGAAGCCGGATCCCCCGCCTGCGCCGCGGCGGGGCCGAGCGTGGTCAGCACCGAAATGCCAGCCGCAATCGTTGCGGTGATGACTGCGGTCATCGAGGCCGCCCTGGCCCCCGCACCGACTCCGTCGGGCGGGGCGAGACGCTGTCGGTCGTCCTTCAGCAGCCGTCCAATGGCCAGCGCAGTCACCAGCGCCACCGCCAACACCACCAACGCCAGCCAACCCCCCGCGAACCACGGCTGCGAGGTCTGACCGGCGCTCTCCTGGGTGCTGGGGGTCATCACCCGGACGGTGACTGTGCCCAGGTAGGTCAGCACCGCGAGTCCACAGGCGGCGCCGACCAGCCGGGACCAAGGCCTGGCAGCCTCCGACACATCGCCCAGCGCCATCGCCAGCAACACTGCGACCGCGGGCACGACCGCAGCTGCATGCACTGGATTCTTGCTGGCGCTCAGCGCGAGTCCAAGCGCGGCCAGGGCCGCTGCCACCCCGGCACCTGTCGCGACCCTGCCCCGAAGAGGCGACGATCTGATGAGGAAGGCCAGCGCAGCAACGATCGCAACGCCGTAGAACATCACCCTGGAAGGTACCGCTCCAAATCCCAGTCCCGCCCCGAGCGGATACAGGGTTGCAGCTTCGTCGAAGATCCCGCCGTAGCCCGGGTCGGCGGAGAACGCCTGTACCGACCGCCACCAAAGCCATGCGTTCGTGCCGAGCATCAATAGCAGAACGAGCAGGGCAGCGGCAGCCAGCAGTTGCGGCAGGATGGCAGCCGCGGGGCGGGTGGCGGCCCGCCACCAGCCAACCAAGGTCGGCAGCATCGCCACGCAGATCCCGGCAACCGCCCAGCCACCCTGGTGCACCCCAAGAGCCGCCGCGGCCACGAGAGCCAAGGCACCGACAACCCAGGGGTCGGGACGCCGTAGGTACCGGACCGCCAGTCCGAGGGCGACCGCCACCAGCACCGCCACGGCCGGCTCCGGTCGGAGTAACAGCGCAAGGCTCGGAACGGCGAGCACGACCGCGCAGGCGCCGCCGGCGCGTGCGGTCGGCAGCGACCGCGTCGGTACGACTTGGTCGATAACCCGGCGTCGGACGAACCACC
>JAUPKO010000275.1 GCA_030837395.1 Actinomycetota bacterium
ACTAGGCCGCTGCGCTCGCGTACAGCGTCGATGCCTGCCTGTCGAAAAAGTCGCAGCACCGGTACTGCAGCAGTGTGGCGAGTGATCCGGGTGCCGTCCTTGGCGCTGATGAACAGCGGAGCATCGTCGGGCGCTGCCCATTCCCCCGGCGGGGGAGGAGCCCCACCGGGGTGCGCCCGGGGAACCGGATGCGCCGGCTGCCAGGTACACGGCCGTCGCGGCCGTCGACCAGCTCGGCGTCGCCGGAAATACGCAAAGACGGTTGAGAGTGACTTCGGCTTATGCGCCCAGCGATAGCGGGCTGGTCGGCCGCGGGAAAAGTGAATGTTGTCAGGAGTGGGTACCGGCCGCTGCAGTGTGTGCGCGAATGGCGTCGCGCCGCAGCGCGGCGGCGAGGACGGCGTCGTCGGTCATCTCGGCGACCGCGGTCAGGGTCCGAGCGATGCGGGCGAGTACCGCCGGGGGAGCGGTGATGTTGCCGCCCTCGGTGTGTTCGGACTGGATGAGGCCCACCAGGGAGAGAAGCTGCGTGGTCTCGTAGCGGCGAGCGCTGCGATCGGCGTCGCTGATGGGCGCATAGGCGTCGAAGAACAGCAGGGTTTCGGCGAGGCCGGAAATCAGCCGGCCCAAGCTGGACACGCTGACGTGGGCGCTGCGGGGCAGCGCGAAGAGGTCGGCGCCGGGTTCCTCGGCGGCGTAGGCCGCGACGATCTGGTCGGCGAGGTCATCGAGAACGGTGTCATTGAGATAGGGCGTGGAATGTCGACCCGAGCTCACGCCGAGCAGATCGGCGACGGCACTGGTCTGCTGGGCCAAGAATTCCCCCGCCGCAGCAACGGGCAGCGTCATCCCACGCTGCGTGACGCGGTCTGCCAGCGCGGCGGCGGCCTCGGCAAGCCATCGGGGTTGGGGGGCAGGAGATTTAGGCACGATCAGTCATTTCGTTAGAGGTAGATGAGGAACGGGGGATGAGCGGGCCCCGCATCGGCGACCATCCTGCCTGGGGTGGGGCCTTCCCTTCGGACAGGTGGAGCTATTCGGCCGGTTCTGCGGTGTTCGCGGTGAGTTGCACACGGTAAGCCGCAGCGATATCCCTGGCGGCGGCCAGCGCTTCGGCGAGCGCCTGGGCACGTTGGTCAGCGCTGCGCTGAGCCTGGGCCAGCTGTTCAGCGTGGTCGGCGCGAAGCGCGTCACGCTCGGCTCGGGTTTCGGTTCGGATTCGCTCCAGTTCGGTGCGCAATCCGGTCAGGGCCTCGTGATCAGCGCGCGCGGCGCGGTCGGCGGCCGCGATTTCGGCAGTGGTCGCGGCCAGTTGAACGCGTGCATCGGCGGTGTCGGCCGCGGCTTGCGCAGCGGCTTGCCGCGCTGTGTCGAGATCTGCCTGGGCCAGCCTCGCCGCGTCCTCGGCGGCGTGGCGGATGTTGTCGAGGTCTGCTCGCAGGTGTTCGGCGGTTTGTCGTTCGTGCGCTGCGGTCTCCTCGGCGGCGCGGCGGGCCTCCTCAGCGGTGGCGGCAGCGATTTGAGCGGCGTTGACCTCGTGTCGAGCCTGGGCCAGCTCGTCCTGGTGCTGGCTCAGGCGTTCCTGGAACTTCGCTCTTTCCGCCGCCAGCTGCGCTTGGGCAGCTTCGGCAATGCTTGCTGCTTCAGCGCGGACCGCGGCTATCTCGGCGGCGGCCGTCTCGCGGACCCGCGCCGTTTCAGCAAGTGCTTCCTGGGTGACAGCTTCGGCTTCCTCACGGTCGCGCTCGGTGACCGCGACGCGGGCCTCGGCGCTGCGGGCGGCGCGTTCGGCGGCCGTCGCTCGCCGTTCCGCCTCGGCGACTTTTGCCAGCGCATCGCGGTGAGCGTCTTCGACCTCGGCCCCGGCGGCTTCGACATCGCCGGCCTCCCGCATCGCGGCAACCACCGCATCGAGGTGACCGCGCAACTGCGATACCGCAGCGGGCAGCTCGGCCAGTCGCTGTTCAAGTGTGACGCGGGCCAGCGACACAGGCGCCGAGGTGCCCGCCTCTTCGAGGATGGTCGCGGTGCGGGCTGCCCGGCGGGCCTTCCACGCGGAAGCGCGGTTATGGACAGGTCCGCCGCCATCTGGGTCGGATTGCTCGCAGTACCCCGACGGCCGGCCAGTGGCCGGATCGGGCCGCCGGGGTCGGGTGCATCCCGGGAACGTGCACTGGTCGCGTCCGGGGTCGGTCGCGCGGGCGGCGTTGTCGCTCATCGTTGAACCATAGTTCTTTCGTCACCGCTATGCAAGATGCGTAACGAAACACAACGGAACGAATCAAACGTAACGAAAGAGGTAGCCAACGCGTGCGCACACCGCGTGGTATGCCGGTGGTACACGTTCTGCTGTGCCCCACAACCCGGGCCTAGAGGCGACCGGGCGGCGACGCCCTTCCGCAACCCGCGCTGGACTCGCAGCTCAGCGGTGGCCGGGAGGAGATCCCGGCCCCAGGCTTCTTGTCCGCTTCGTCGAAGTGGGTGTGGAAACCCCTGGACTCGGCGCGACGCGCCGCACAATCAGGACCATCGGGCTGTCGGCACGGGCAAGTACGGCGAGGGCGTCACACAGCGACGAAGAACCACTCTTACGGTCGGCACGATCCGGAAATGAATGCACGCCAATGGGGGATTCAATCCAGACCCAGCGGCCCGCGGAAAACCACCCGCGACAGCTGACCTCAAGTTGGTGGGGTCAGATTTAGACCTTGTTCTGGGATTGCCGAGAGTTGCCACTGATCAGTTGGCTGGGTTGGCCTTGGCGCGCCGTTCGACGATGCCCCAGAAGTCGATGCCGTCGATGATCGCGGCGATGTCGAGTCGGCCATCCTCATCGACCGGGTAGCCGGCGGTGTCCAACTCCACGGCCGGCCCGTAGAACTCGTCCCCGCACAGCTGGACACCGTCGGGCAGAGCGGCATTGATGGCGGCACGATAGGCGTCCGCGACGGCGGTGACCTCATCGTCGGTGAACTCACCGTTCAACGAACTCTCAACCTGGCCGAGCAGAGTCATCGAATAGTCGCCAACATTGCGGTTCCACGACCCGTAGGAGCAGTTCGGCTGATGCGGTGGCGCCGACCGGGCCAGCATCCTGGCGATGACAGCGGCTCGGTCGACACCGCCGTCGGGGTGCCGCGCCAGGGTGCCGCGGGACACCAACTGCGCGATGGTGCCGCGGGTGACACCGAGCATCGCGGCGGCTTCGGCTTGCGTGACGGAGGCGTCATGGCGGCCCACGGACCGGGCCACCAGGCTGCCCAGGGGGGTGCGCCACCATTCGGGTTCGGGGTCTAGCGGCCACAGGTGGCCGGCGCAGTCGATGGCAGTTTGCGCGGCCAGGTGTTCGTCGCCAGAGGACAGTTGCGCGGCGAGCCGGGCCGCGGTGTCGTCGATGCGCTCACGGCCGATCTCGGCGAGATCGGTCCAGCCCACTGCCACCATTGCGGTGACGAGTTCGGCGTCGAGGGCGTCGGCGAGCTGCTCGGCGGCGCTCACAGATCGCACTCGGTGACGATGATGGATTCGCAGGATTCGCGGCGCGGAACCCACGCCCACGCCTGCCATTGCCCCCCGTCACGGTAGACCCCGGGGTCCTCACCGGCTCCGTCCTCCAGGTCGGCGAAGGCCTCGGCCTTCTCCTCGGCGGTCAGGGAGGTGTCGGCACTGATGTCGGCGACCTGGGAGAGGGTGGCGCGGAGATCGTTGGCCAGATCGGCCCGAATGCGGGCGGTCTCGGCGGCGGTCGCTGCCGCGACGGCGCCATCCAACTTGGAGGCGGCGGCGGTGAGCCGGTCCCGGACGGTGGTATCGACATCCCCTTCGTCCATGTCGGCCAGAGTGTCGAGGTCGATCTTGATGAGGAGCGACTCGGGGCTGTTCCACTCGCCACAGCCATGCTGCTGGTCGTAGTCGCCTTGGTGGGCGCCGGTGCGCTCGTCGAGCCAGGCGACGGGGCCGGCGGGCGGAAGGTTCTGGCCGCAGCGGGTGCAGATATCGAAGGCCCGCTCGGACAGCTCGACGTACAGGGTGTCCAGCCCGGTGCTGATGGTGGTGACGCAGCGACGATCGGTGCGGTGCTCGTCAGCGATGTGCTCGATGGTGTCGATCAGGTCTGGAATCGTGCCGACGGGTGTCATGCAATCAATGTTGACACGGTCCGAATGTCGTGTCAACACTCTTTGCATGACACATTGGCAGGCGCCCGCTGGGATGACACCTGCCGGGGGGAGTGGCGTCGAGGCCGTCTCAGTCGCCGCGCAGCCGCTCGTAGAGAGGGTTACGGGCGGCTGCGGCGCGGGTTTCTTGACCGGCGCCGTCGACATAACGCTGCGAGGTGGCGATGGATTTATGTCCGAGAAGGGTTTTCAACTCGTAGACGCTAACGTTCGCGTTGGCGAGGTCGGTGGCGAACGTGTGCCGAAGGCCGTGTACCAGGGCGCCCCGCTCACGCTCAGAGTCGATCCCCGCCCGACGAAACAGACGCAGCACCCGGTATTGCACAGTGTGCCGGGTGATCCGTACGCCGTCCTTGACGCTGACGAACAGCGGAGCGTCGGCCGGCCAACTGCCCAGTCCCCCGGCGGGGGAGGACCCGCGCCGCGGCCCGCCTGGGAACCGGATTCGCCGACTCGCCAGATAGACCTCAAGAGCGTCGAGGAGCGGGGCTTCGATCGGGACGCGGCGATCCTTCTTGCCTTTGCCGCGAACGTGAACCACCGCGCCGTCACCGACGGCACGGATGTCACCGAAGTTGATGCCGACCAATTCCTCCAACCGCAGCCCCGCCAACAGCGCAGTGAGCAGAATCGCGCGATCCCGTTCGACCCAGTCATCCCGCCGCGTGCTGGACGCCCTGTCGGAATCAAGACAGGCGAGCAAGGCGTCAATAGCGTTGGGCGGCAGTGCCTTGGACAGAGTTTCGTCGGTCTTCGGACGGCCCACCATCGCCATCGGGTTGGCCGCGATCAACTCCTCGCTGTAGAGATACGTGCACAGGGTGTTCCAGGTGGACCAGCACCGCCGAACCGACGCGGCAGCGTGGGAGCTGGCGAACAACGCAAATGCTGTCCGCAGCGCATCCCGGTTGATGTCGTCCAGGCGAAGCGCCGCCACATCGGTTCCCCCGACAACGATTTCGGCGACACCGTCGAAATCTCTGCAATACGCGGCCAGGGTGTGGGCTGACAGTTTCCGGGTTCCGCGGTCGGCCAGGAACCCCGCGAACCACTCCGGGCGTACCCGCTCGGCGGCGCTCATACGGATTTCAGTGTGGGCGCCCGGTAGGACACCCGGTGCAGGCGCGTGGACGCCGCGGGACGCCACCCGCCGCCACCATCGACTGCCGATTGTTGCCCCGCATCGCCGACTATCCGGACCGCCGGATCGACGAGGGCCAGCACCAGCGGCAGCATCATCCAGACGGCCATCCCCGTCAACTGCGCCTCATACGACGCGTCCTGCAACGACCTCACGTCGGCGCCGACCTTTCCGGCGGCGGCCGCATCAGCATTGGCCGACATATCGGCGACAGCCGAACCGAGCGTCGGCCGATCGAGGTAAACCGGGATGGGCAGCAGGCCCACCCAGGTGCCGTCCATGTCCAGCACCAGACGCAACTCAGGACGACCACTGTTCGTATCGAACTCCAAGTGCACGAAGCTGCCGAGGAACCGAAACCCGTCCTCAAGCCGGTCATACAACTCGGCCGGCAATTCGACGTAGCAACACCATTCGGGCAAACGGGTCCAAGTCTGCACCGGCGGCAGTACCGCCTGGCGCCACTGCGTCGCCCCGCCGCCCGCAGAATGCCGCAGGGCATCGACCGCCGCCGCGGCGACGTCGGGGTCGATTTGGTAGACGCCACGACCGAGGCGCCACTGCGTCAACGCCGCGACCCGGCCGATATCGGCCCCACGCCCCCCGTCCCAGTTCGCGTGGGCGCTCAGGTACGCCACCGTTCCCGCCATCGGCAACCAGCACCAGTCGGGCCAGTCCAGGCCCGGCTCACCGCGACGCTCAGCCAAGCCGCGGCTGACCGCCAACGCATCGGGGTAATACCGCCGAAACTCGGCCAGCAGCGCATCGACGCGGGCGACGCTGGTGGGCCGGGGCTCGGCGGCATCGTCGTCGCCGCTCGTGGGTGGTGTCGGGGGGCCGAGCATCCAACAAATATAGCCCGCATATTGACAGTTATGCGTGAAAGGTCCGCGTGTCCTCAGCGCCGAGTCGATTCCCAGTGCCACCGCTGTCCGATCCGCGATTTGTTGAGAGTAATCCGGGAAAAGATGAGAGCTGTCCGATTCTGCCCTGTTTTCCACGACCATCTGAGAGTGCACATCGGCGCAGGTCTCGGTCTCGCGGCCGGGCCCGAGACGCTGCAATAACGACCTCCGACCGCTACTTGTCCACGACTTCTTGAGAGTGCCGAACAGGGCCGTTGTGTTGTCCGCACTCATCTGAGAGTGCCGGACAATTCCGCCCGGCCTGCGTCCTGGAAAGTGTGGCCTGTTTTGTCACGTGACGCCCCCGGGGCGGGGTCTTCCGGTTAGCGGACGCTCACTGTCTATCGCGCCCCGACCGTGGGTTGCCCTGATTGGCCGTTGGTTCCTGAGGTGCCCCAGTTACCGGATTGACCGGCCCTGCCACCGGGGGATCCGGCCGCCCCGCCTGCCCCGCCTGCGACTGCGGCCCCCCACATGCCGCCTTGGCCTACGGGGATGCCGTTGCCGCCGGTGCCGCCGGTGCCGCCGTTACCGCCGTCGCCACCGTTACCGCCGTTGCCGCCTCGGCCGCTCGCGGAGGTGCCGCCGGAACCTCCGAGGCCGCCCCCTCCGCCGAAGCTGGCCATGCCGCCCTCACCGGCGCCGTTGCCACTGGTCAGTCCGTTGCCGCCGGCGCCTCCGTTGCCGCCGGTGCCGCCTTTCGCTCCGGTTCCGCCGTTTCCTCCGTTCCCGGTCTGGGCCGCCCCGCCGGCGCCGCCGTACCCGCCGCCGCCGCCCTCGCCGCCGAACCCGCCGCTCCAGTAGCCAAATGCTGTGCCGCCGCCGCCGTCGCCGCCGTTTCCGCCGGACCCGCCGGATCGACCGTTTCCGCCATCGCCGCCATTGCCCGATCCCAGGACATTGCCCCCGCGGCCGCCGACGCCGCCGAATCCGCCGTCACCGGCGTGACCGCCGATTCCGCCGTAGGTTGCAGAATTGGCGCCAGATCCGCCCTTTCCGCCGTTTCCGGCGGCTCCAGCGTTGCCTCCGTTGCCTCCGTTGCCTGAGCCTTGTGCGTCGCCCCCGGCTCCGCCGTTTCCAGCGTCACCGCCCTTTCCTCCCTCGCCTCCGTTGACAAGCCCGTTGTTGCCGCCTCGTCCGCCGGAGCTGGCGTTGCCACCCGCCCCGCCTGTCCCGCCGTTGCCGCCCTGTAGGCCGATGCCGCCGTTGCCGCCGTTGCCGCCGTTCCCCCCGGCTCCGCCGTCGCTGTAGTTGCGGCTCGCGTCTGGGGAGTCTGCACCGTTGCCGGCGCGGCCCGCGCTGCCGCCAGCGCCGCCGGCACCGCCGTCTCCGCGTAGTCCCGCTTGCCCCCCTGTACCGCCGCCGCCCCCCGCGCCGCCGGTCCCGCCGTCGCCACCGTTGCCCGCCTTGCCGCCGTCGATCGTTCCGAAGCCGTCGGCCCCGCTGCCGCCGCTTCCTCCGGCGCCGCCTTCACCACCGAGTCCACCGCCACCGCCGACACCACTGGTACCGCCCCAACCGCCGACTCCGCCGGAACCTCCGGACCCACCCGTGCTGCCGTTGGTACCGGAATCTCCCGCGTTGGCACCGCTCCTGCCTGTCCGTCCTTGGCCGCCCTGGCCGCCCTGGCCGCCTTTACCGCCACTGCCAGCAGTGCCGGTAGCCCCTCCCGCGCCCCCGCTGCCGGCATTGCCGGCTATTCCTGCCGCCCCACCGGTGCCGCCGGTGCCGCCGCTGCCCGCTCCCGAACCGCTGTCGGCCGATCCCGTGCCTCCCTGACCGCCGTCGCCACCCACGCCGCCGGCACCCCCGTTGCCGTTCGTGCCGCCGTTACCGTCGCCGCCGTCGCCGCCGGCACCTCCGTCGCCGCCCTTGGTGCCCGCACCGCCACCGGCGCTACCCGCCATGCCGGTGCCGCCGTTACCGCCCTTGCCTCCAGCACCACCTGTGCCGGTACTTCCGCTGACCGCGCCGGATCCGCTCGCTGCGCCGCCGAATCCGGCGGCACCACCGGTTCCGCCCTGGCCCCCGGAACTGGCGCCGGAGCCTGAGTCGGCAAGACCGGTTCCGCCCTGGCCTCCTTGACCGCCCACCCCACCCGAGCCGCCATTTCCGTTGGCACCGGCTTGGCCGAACAACGACCCTTTACCGCCAACGCCGCCGAGGCCGCCGAAACCACCAGAACCGCCGAGTCCACCAGAGCCGCCGCCGTCGAGACCAAGTCCTCCGGCTCCGCCAGTTCCACCGACGCCGCCGGCCCCTCCGGCGCCGCCTTTCCCGAAGAGCAAGCCGCCATTGCCGCCAGCACCGCCGACACCTCCGGTCCCTCCGGCACTACCGTTTCCGCCTCCAGTGACACCAACAGCTCCGGCTTGGCCGATGACACCGGCGCCGCCTACTCCGCCGTCACCGAACAAGCCGGCGTTACCGCCCTTACCGCCGTTGGCGCCGTTGCCCCCGCTGCCGAAGAACAGGCCGCCGTTACCGCCGTCGCACGCTGAGGTCCCTGCAGCACAGTCAGAGGGCGCGTCGGCTCCGTTACCGAATAACCCCAGGATGGGGCCACCGCCCTGGGCATTCGCCACTGCAGCGGCCAATGCCGTCGGAGCGGGTGCCTGATAGGAGGACCCCAGCAGACTGGTCGCGTCTTGCTCTTGGCAGCCGAAAGCCACAGGGAGCGAACAACCTTGTTCCGGTGTGAATGGAACAGCCGGGGATATCGGAGCCGCCATCGCCGGTGCTGCGAGGAAGATCCCCACTCCGGCCATTGCCGCGCCCGAGAATCCGACGCGCACAGCAGAACCAAACCTGGACATGAATCCCCCGACCCCGTGTGTAAATGTCCGCCGATCGTACGACAAGCAGTCGGTGTCGCCTTAGACGGCAAGCACTTTGCATGGTCGGGTATACGCGCTAATAGTTTGGTATGCAACGGATTTGGACATTCGCGCCAAGAGGCAGCGCTTCACTGAAAGCCCTTCACTTTGCGAACGAGTCGAACCTACGTGGCCAGCATCGCTGCCGGACCTCCCGGCCACCACCAGCGGGCCTGCGAATAGTGCAAAGTCCCGACCTGCCGGAGATCCCACACCCGGTAATCCCCAAGGGGGGCATACACGTCGCCGAGGCCAAGCGACGCGGCATCAGAAACCCTCACGATCTCGGGGGAACGGCACCAGCGGACATGCCCTGCGGTAAGAATCGTTGGCAGAAGAAGCGATTGAGGGGGTTCTGGTGACATCTCTGGACATACACGCGGGCGACTTTCCGGAGCGCACTCGGCTGGCACTGACAGGACGGGGCGCCAAGCTTCAGTTGCCCTGGAAATCCGGGGACGGGTGGGGCGTTGGAGAGCAGCTCGACTTGAACAAATCGACGGTGAAGGACTTCTCGGTCGCCTCGGAGGAGACCATCAAGAAATTTGGTCGAGCCGCAGGAATGTCGGCCGCTGCCGGCGTCGCTGGCGCCATCATCGCAGGGCCGCTGCTGGCCGTACCGGCGATGATGGCGGGCGCCCTCGCCGGCGGGCGAAAGAAGAACGTCACCTTCGTCCTCGAACTCAACGATGGCCGACGAATGCTGGCCACCACCGACTCGAAGTCATTTGAAAAGTTGCAGGCGGCCCTGTTCTGAATCAAACACCTCCTCGGCTCTGCCCGGCCCAGTGGCAGGCGGCGTGCCTGCGCCGCGGTCGTGCAGTTCTTTCAAGCGTTGTGGTCCATGCCGTCGCCGTCGAAGTCCGCGACATGCACAAGGCCGTCTCGGTACTGCTGGAGACAACTGCCCAACACGATGAGTCGAATCGCTCACAACGGCTCGGCGGGCACGCAGTGTGTGCACGATCTTTCTAACCTGTTGCCGCACAACTGGTGGATTCGAGATAGACCGTAAACCGCCTACCCGCGCAACACCGTCACCCGCTCCGAAAGCTCTGCCTCGGGATCTCCTTTGATGTAGGGCGAAATCCACACCGGCCGCCGCAGTGACCGTTTCGGCCCGACGCGGGCGTCCCGCCAATGTCCGGTCACCCACCACCGTTTGTCGGAACGCCGCCGCTTCCCGCCCGGTCCTTCGCCATCGCTCCCAACGCGGGCGGCGCGGCGCACCTCGATGAGGCTGACAGCCGCGCTGGCATCCCTGGTCGTCGCGTGCCCCGCACTGCCGGCGGCGCTGGTGCGGGTCTCCACGATGCGAACCTGCCCCATCAACAGCCACGCCGCCCCCAGCACGCTCATCGGCGACACCGCCCCGTCGTCGAGGCGGTGGTCCACCGGCTCCTCCAGGTCCCACATCCCGATCGGGTGGGCCATCAGCGGCAGCCGGGCCAGGCCGGGGTTCAGCTGCCCAGCGATGCGGTCGGTGCGGAACGCGCAGCTGACCCCCACGCTGGAGTCGCGCACGCCCCAGGTCATCGCATCGACGGGCATCCGCACCCGCTCAGCGCTGCCGGGCACCGGCCAGTCGAACGTGCCGACCGGTTTGGCCCAGGCGATCAGCCCGAACTCCTCGGGGATCGCCGCCGCCGGCGACCACTCCGGCAGCGACGCCGCCGCGGCGACCGCCAGGTCGGTCATGTCGCGGGCCGCCCAAAAGAGCACCGACTTCGCGATCCCGGCCAGGTCCTCCTCGGCCTGAGGCGCCAACGCGGCGGTCGCGGGCTGCTCGCGCAACCGGTCGATCCCCTCGTTCAGGACGTGACACCACTGGCGGCGCAGCGGCGGCAGCGACGTCGGGGCCCACGGCAGGCCGGTGCGGCGGCTCATTCGCTGCTCCGCCGGGTCGTGACCGCCTTTGTAGGCGGTATCAGAGGTTGTCCTTGGTCAGCCGGGCGATCGCTTCGCGATGCTGATCCATCTCGACCTCCGGGTCCTTGGCCTGCATGAACTCCACCGCGTTAAAGCCATCGCCTTGGCGGCGATTCTGGGGCGGTTCGAGGCCTTCGATGAGCAGAGCCTCCATCGTGGCGATGAGGCTGCCCAGCCCGAGCTCGGCTTTGGGCAGGTTCGTCAACTTCCCATCTGGCTCGACTCCGCGAACTCCGAACCACGAGAAGCGATCCCACCGGCCGGTGAGTCGATCACGGGTGTGGTCGTACAGTCGCAGACCCAATCTTCGGTCGAATGCCTTGCCGACGTAGATCACCCGACTGCCGTCGTAGAGGACGTAGACGCCGGACTGGTCGGTGAAGTTGACGGGTTCACTGCCGAGCTGCTGCATGCCCAACAGCCGCGGCATGGAGGATTGCCACTTCACCCAGCCCCGATCCCAGAACATGCCGAAGGCGTTGATGAGACCCATTTCCCGGGCCGTCAGTTCAGCTGCGTCTGCCTCGTCAACAGACTTCTTCAGGGGAAGGCTCTTCGCGCTACGGAGCGCGTACAGCCCGCGTTCAACTTTGACGAACGGCGACTTCGCGCCCAGCTTGTTGATGGAGGATGAAAGGTTGGCCGACACGGTGTTGGCCGGCGTCGCTCCGACGTTGGTGCGGTAGCCGTTGTCGCTGATCTTCTGCGCGATGTCGGAGTAGTGCAGTGGCTCGCCGCTGGACCGGAGGACTGCAGCGATGGCGTCCTGCCAGGGCATGTCGGCCTTGGATTGATTCGTCTCGTCGGCGGCCGCATCGCCAGCGGCGAACACTTCCCGTAGAGCGGCGAGGGTGGCATCGCTCGGGGTAGTTCGTTCGGTCTCCCACCCGGAGACCAACGCCGGCGAGACGTTGACACGCCGCGCTAATTCCGCCTGAGTCATACCCGACTGGATGCGTTTTTGCCTGATGGTCTTCCCCCGCATGCTCGCGGAGCCTAGTACGCCATGGAGAGTCCACCGGCCGGTGGAGGATCGCGGGTGTTGTCGTACAGCCGAATTACCGGATTCAGGGGCGTGCAGCAGCACCTTTCTTCGACGACGCGTTATCGGTCTTGG
Source organism: Actinomycetota bacterium (assembly GCA_030837395.1). Classification (GTDB taxonomy): domain Bacteria; phylum Actinomycetota; class Actinomycetes; order S36-B12; family UBA10799; genus JACJWR01. The sequence continues at coordinate 12,147 of JAUPKO010000275.1, forward strand.
ATACGGCTGATGACTGAACTGCCGCAGTTGATTTGGCGGATCGCTGCCGCTCGGCCGCTGCCGGTTTGGCCGTTGGTCCTGGCCCGGCCGCCGCTAGTTTGGCTGCTGTGGACCTTGGGGCCGCCGCACGCTCGGAGTCGCTGTTGCGGAACGCGTCGCCGCGGCGCTGCGGCGACGTAGCGATTGCGGCCGTATCCGCGGCGGGTACCTCCGTTGCTGGGCTTGCCGTTGCCGTTGCCGTTGCCGTCGCCGCCGCCCTGGCCGTCGCCGCGGATGTCGCTGCGGGCGCGAGCACCGTCGAGAACAGAATGTCGTCCAACTTGAAGGGAACGAACCACGACGTAAGAAACACCGCAAAGCCAGGAATCCCAAACGTTTTGGGATAGTCCGGAAAGAACAGCGGAGCGATCACGACATCCCACATGGTCGTCGTGATCGGAAAAGCCAAGTACCAGATCGGGGCGAGGGCTAAGCCGGCGACAGTCGCAATGGTGTGTCCGAGCGCGGTGGCGAAGTCACCGGTTGCGGCGGCCAGCGCACCGCTGTTCGTCGTTGCGGCGGTGATCGCAGCATCAACTGGTGCGGCAGCAGAAACATCCGCGACCACGGAACTGTTCGACACCACGCTGACGGCCACGGCCTGCAGCTGAACCGGAAGGTTCTCGACCGACAGCGGGCCGGCGTGCAACTGCGGTGGCACACCGACGAGGCTCATGGCGAGTGCAGCAGTGACGGCCGCAGCGCCCCCCAGATGTGCACAACGGATGTACGCCTGCGAAAAAATCATCTTCGATCCCCCAATGGACAGAGCCCGACACCCCCAACGGAATGCCCCCTGGCGGGAACAGTAGCTGAACCGACCAGCTAGCCCAATGAGCTACGCGCCCGTCCCAGCGGCGGACGTCATGGGCGCTGGCACGGTGGCAGTCACGGTGGGGGTAGCGCCTGAGCTTCCTGCTGCGGGGGCCGGGGCTGTTGCCGTCGTGGGTGCGGGACTGGCCGGTGTGGCGGTCGCGGGAGCCGCCGGTGACGGTGTGACCGGAGTCTGGCCTGATGTGGCCGGGGCGCTTGCCGGGGTGCCCGAACTTCCGGCGGCGGCGGGGGTTCCTGCACTGCCCGCGGCGGGGGGCGTGGCGGCGGGGGCTGCTGCGGGAGTGCCGGCACTGCCGGCGGCGGCCGGCGGTGTGCCGGGAGCGGCCGCAGGTGTACCCGAGT
>JAUPKO010000276.1 GCA_030837395.1 Actinomycetota bacterium
TCAAACCGTTCCTTCCGCCGGACATGGTACGGTCACGAAAGGGCATCATCGACCTCATCAAGCGATATGAGGACGAGGCCCGCATGACCCCGAAGCAGCTCGCGCAGCGCGCCGTCCCACGCCCCGCCGAGTGGGAGCGGGCATACGCCAGGATCCAGGACCTCGTCCTGCCAATAGCCTGGAAGTTCCCGGACCAGGGCGCACTCGACTATCTATCCTCCGGTTTGCAGAACGAGGGCTATTCCTCTGCCCTGAGCGGTCTGGACTGGAACACCTTCTACGAACGACTTGGCGGCAAGGAGTTCTTTCGGGTCCTGCGCGAGGAGATGCAGCAGCAGTACGACTACGTCCTCATCGACAGCAGGACCGGACTCAACGACGTCCAGCAGATCTGCACCCAGCGTCTGCCGGACGTCTTGATCGCCTGCTTCACCCTCAGCGATCAGGGCATCGAGGGCACAGCAGACGTCGCCGCACAGGCGCACGAGCAGGTTCAGCTGCGGCAGCCGATCCGAGTCCTCCCCGTCCGGATGCGGGTCGACCAAGCGGAGAAGGAGAAGGTGGACGTCGGCCGAGCCCTGGCACGGCACAGCTTCGCGGATTTCCCTACAGGGATGTCGCCTGCGGAGCGCGACCGGTATTGGGGGACCGTGGAGGTGCCCTACCGAGCCTTCTACGCCTATGAGGAGACCTTGGCGACCTTCGGCGACGAGCCCGGGATGACCGGGTCGCTGCTGTCGGCCTACGAGATGCTCTCCTCTGTGATCACTGAGGGGGAGGTGACGACCTTCCCTGCTCTGGACGAGCAGATGAGGAAACGAGTCAAGGAGCAGTACCGACGTCGGATCGCGACTTTGGCCTCCGAGATCGTGCTTGAGTTTGCCGCCACGGACCAGGCCTGGGCAGAGTGGGCGCAACGGGTACTGTCCGCGGTCGACGTCCGTGTGGCCGACCTACGTCCCCTGGAGATCGATCTGCAGACCCAGGTGGCCGATCCCGATGGTGCCCTGGACGGGATGACCACACGGGAGCACCAACTGCTGACTATCGTCTCCCCCGCTCTCACCCAGCACCTAGCCGAGGCCGGTGGCCTCCCAGGCGCGTCGACGCCCCGGCTCGGGGTCCAGATCTCGCCCGGCCGACCGCCGCAACTGCGATTCCAGGGATCGGTCAACCTCGCGTCATTCGATGTCGACCAGGCTGACGAGTCCGTGGAACGGCTGCTGCGACTCGTCGGACGCGGCGGTGCAGAGACTGTCGACCAGGTGCGCAGGACGGCCCCCTACCCCCGACGGGACCCGCGCAGGAGCAACCTCTTCCCCCGCAACACCGACTTCACCGGGCGCGCAGACGTGATCTGGAACCTTCGTCGCACGTTCCGCGAGGGTCACAGCATCGTGGCGCTCAGTGGCCTGGGCGGGGTGGGAAAGACCCAGCTAGCGAACGAGTACGCCCACCGGTTCCGCTCCAGCTACGAGCTGATCTGGTGGATCAACGCCGACAACCCAAGGGCAGTGGAGGGTGCCTTGGCCGACCTCGCCGACGCCGTCGGAATCCCTGCCCAGGCCGAACGTGAGAAGACCATGACGTCGACGCTGGACTCGCTGCGGCGCGGTGAGCCGACTCGTGATTGGCTGATCGTCCTGGACAACGCCGAGGAGCCAGCCTCGCTGGCCCGGCTGCTCGCCAAGCAGTTGCCCGGTACGCCAGGTCACGTCCTGGTCACCACACGGTCCCAGGACTGGGAAGGCGAGCGCTTCGCTGCCGGGATCCAGGTGCCGGTATTCCACCGAGTCGAGAGCACCTCACGCCTGCGCAACCAAGTAACCGATCTGACATCAAAGGAGGCCGACGAGCTCGCCGAGGCCCTCGGCGACCTGCCGCTCGCCGTAGACGCCGCGATCGGCTCCCTGCGGACCGCTGACGTCGACGTACGCAACTATCTCAGGGCGCTCACCGAGTCGAGTACTCCTCGGGGCGCAGGGGCGGACCAGAAACTCATGCTGACCCTGGGCAGGACCTTCGGGGTATCCCTCGAACGTCTACGCGAACAATCGCCTGCGGCGCACCGGCTGCTACAGATCTTCTCTGTGATGGCGCCGGTCATATCGACCGAGTTCATCTTCGGCGAAACCATGGCCGAGGCGCTGATGCCGTTCGATCCCTCTGTAACGGACCGGACGATGCGACAGCCACTGCTGCGGACGCTGGAGCGCTTCTCCCTGGTTACACAGGACACCCGCAACCGGTCGGTCCAGGTGCACCGGCTGTTGCAGGACTTCGTGCGTGAACGGATGACCGACGAGGAACGGGCAACGACTCGACACCAGGTGCACCTTATTTTGGCCCGCTCCCGTCCCGGTCCCGAAGTGGACACCCCGAACCTGTGGCCCGCCTTCCGACGACTGTGGCCGCATCTGCCTCCCTCGGAGGCCGGTCGGTGCCTGGACCACGACGTCCGTGAACTGTTGGTGGACCGCGTCAGATACCTGTGGCTCCGTGGGGTATGGAGCCAGGGTGAGCAAGTTGCCACGGACATCGCAAGGTTCTGGGAGAGTCTGCTGGACGGTTCACAGGCTGCCGGTGAAACGTCCGACTTGGAACCTCAATTGCTGTGGCTGCGGCACAACCTCGCCAACATCTGGCGCGACCAGGCAGAGTTCGAGCGTGCCTTCGACATAGACCAACGGACCTTGGCCCGACTGATCGAACTGCTCGGGCCCAACCACACCCAGACGCTGCGCAGCGCTGCCAGCTATGCGGCCGATCTGCGGGCGCTGGGCCAGTACGACGAGGCCCTGGACCGCGAGCGAGAGACGACACGCCGATGGACACAATACTTCGGCGAGCGCTTCCCGCTCGCGCTGCAAGGTGCGAGGAACCTCGCCGTCTCGCTCCGCGCCGTGGGCAAGTTCGCCGAGGCGCGCGCCATCGACGAGCAGTTGCTCGAAAGGCTGGTCGCGGAGTTTGGTCCCGACGACCCCCGTTACCTAGCCACGGCCGACGCCCTCGGACGTGATCTGCGAGAGGCCGGAGAATACCAGGCATCGGTCGACTGGCTGACCGGCGTGCTTGCTACCTACCATAAAGCCAACGAACGAAGCGTGAAGGGGGCCCTGACCGCGCAAGCGAACCTCGCGGCTTCCTGGCGCAGCGCCGGTCGGCCCGACAGAGCTTCCCCGCTGCTCGACGACGCCTACAACCAGCTCAAGGAGTTCTTCGGCCCCGACCGACCCGACACCCTCGCCTGCCGGTTGAACCGGGCGATCAACCTGCTGGTAGAGAATCGCCTTCAGGATTCGCTTTGCGAACTTGAGGCCACCGTCACCGCCTATGAGCGGATCCTGGGTACGCGCCATCCGCTCACGCTCACCTCTCGGAGCAACCTGTCAGCCGCCATGCTCGTCGACGGCCAGCTGGACCAGGCGCGCAATCTGGCGCACGCGGCATGGGAGGGATGCCAGGAATCCGTCGGGGTCCGCCACCCCTACACCCAGGCGGCAGCGATGAACCTCGCGGTGTGCCTGAACCGACAGGGGCAGTCGCAGGAAGCTGCAGAACACCTCTCCCGGGCGGCAGACGTCCTGGTCGAGGAATTCGGCAGGGAACACCCAGATGCGCTCCTCGCCCGGATCAGTGTCACCCTCCTGCGGTCACCCGACGACGCCTGGGACCGCATGCCCAAGTTCAGCCCGGATCTGGACCGGCTGGCCGACCGCATCGGGAAGGACCACCCGACGATCCGCGACCTGACTATGGGCAAGCTCGTGACCCGGCTCATCGACCCTAGCGACCCCTTCTGAAGCAACGGCACCGTGCCGATGCCACGCGAAGCACTCATCCTGCGATCACCGGTGATCGCCTGCACCGGTGGTCGCAGGAGCGAGGGCGTAACTCTCCTGCTCCGAAGACGTTTCGCATAGCACGAAAATTCGGGGGGCGGCAGGACTGAAGAGATGAGCCCGCGGAGCCGAGAGTGACAGAGGAGGACACCATCCGTGGCGCAGCCAGAGAGAGAAGCTCCCAGCCTCGTTGCAGGTGTCTCACTGCAGGACAGCTTACGTGGGGGGTTCCCAGCTAGAGTAGTAAGATTGGTTTCTGGGCGGAAAAAGGATGTGCAATGCAGTGGCCAGGCTCTTATCCACCGCAGGATGTGGTGGCGGGTCGGTGAGGACATATCCCGCACGATCCGACACCGTGGCGTCCTCTGCAGCCCGGGTGTCCAGCCTGGCGATCGGCACCGCAGCAGGTACGTCCGCCACCACCGCTCACCCCCGACCAGTCCTTGGGGCTGCCTTTGCGGACCTCGCAGCGCCGACCGTCGCCGACCCGCCCAAGGCGCAGATCGGGCAGGAGCCCCCGTTCCCGGAGGACGCGCCGGACACGACCGAACCACACAAGGTACAACGTTACGAGGTCTGTACCATCAACGGCGGCCGGGAACTGGCGGTACAGTCCTTCGGTGCTGCGGACGGCGTGCCCATCGTCTTCATGCACGGCATGCCCGGGTCACGGATCGGCCCCTACCCACGCGCCGCCGCCCTGGACCTCCAAGGAATCCGGCTGATCGCCTACGACCGGCCGGGGTACGGCCGCTCCACCAGGAACAAGGGACGGTCAGTGGCTGACGCCGCGGACGACGTCGAAAGCATCGCCAATACTCTGGGCCTCGATCAGTTTGCCGTCGTGGGACGATCGGGCGGCGGCCCCCACGCGCTAGCAGTCGCCGCGCGGCTCCCCCATCTCGTCACTGCGGCCGCGGTCCTGGTCAGCACAGCACCGCCGGAATCGCCCAGCCTGGATTGGGTCGATGGCATGAACCGGGCGAATGCCGAGGCCTATACCCAGGTGGAGGACCACACCCAACTGCGACGCAAGTTGTCCAGTACGGTCGAACGTACGCTCAAAGACCCCGAGTCTTTCCTACACGAATGGGTCATCCCTCAGATCAGCCACAACGACTGGCCCGTCATAGAAGATCTTGAGATCCGCAGGCAATTGCGGGCCAGCTACCTAGAAGCTTTTCGCAACGGTGTCGACGGGTGGTTCGACGATATACTCGCCCTAAGGAGCAAGTGGGA
>JAUPKO010000277.1 GCA_030837395.1 Actinomycetota bacterium
ACCCGGGCCGATGTGCACGAATTCCTCCAACTGGTGCCCGCGGCCGCAATCACCACGCAATTCGAGGAACTCCCCCTGGCCGAGGCCGCGACGGCCCAACAGCGGGTCGGTCGTGGGCAAGTGGCGGGGGCGTTCGTGCTGATCCCCTGACGTCCCGGGCTGCGGCACGCAGCGGGTCAGTCGCGCAGCGTCCACTTCCAGGTGTCGCCGGTCCGCACGATGGTGACCCAGGTCGAACCGCCGGAGGCATCCCAGGCGGTGCAGGCGAGGTCGGCGCGGTCCGGCAACGTGGGCTCGGGGCAGTCAAGGGTGACCCCCTGGCCGATCTCGCAGGCGATGCCCCGGGTGGGCACGCGGTACTCCCCCAACGGCCCGGGGAAGGCGCCCAACAGCGAACGGCTGACTTCACCGGACCCGGTCTGGGCATACTCGGTGCCGGCGGCGAAGTTGGCGTCACCCTCGCCCTGGTAGCAATCGCGCACGACTGCCGAGGCTGGCGCCAGCGGCCCCGCCAGCGGCCACACACCGCTGGCCCACCCCAGCGTCCACGCCAAAGCCAGCACCCCTGTCATGGCCATGATGCGGGTGCGCCAACGGCGCGGCGGCGGCAACTCGTCCTCATCGGCTGTGGACTCGACCAGCGACATGAGGTCCCGCTCATCACCGTCGTCCGAATCAAAGCGACCCGAGGCGATCCCCATACCCGAACCACCGCGCTTGCGCGGAAGCCCGATCCCCGAGCCCGTGGTCAGATCCACCACCGGTGGAGCCGGTTGCAGTGAATCATCGGTCGTGCGCGGCCTGAACTGGGGCTGCCCCAGCGGCGCCGGCGGCGGCGGGCCGTCTCCCGAGACCACCGCGGTCGCCTCGGCCTCCACCTGGTCAACCGCCGTGGTGCCCGTGGAGTGGCCGGCGCGAACGATGTCGTCTGCGCGGAGCCGGTCGTAGATGGCCTTCAGGGTGGGACGTCGGCCGGGATCTTTGGCCAGCGCGGCGGTGATCAGGTCGACATAGCCGCGGGCCTCCGGCGGCAGGTCGATCAGTTGGGGTTCTATGTGTGAGATGCGCCAGGCCACGGCATTGGCGTCCCCATAGCCATAGATGTGGCGGCCGCTGGCCGCGTAGTAGAGCAGCATGCCGATGGCGTGGACGTCCGTCGCCGAGCCGCCGGACTTGCCGTTGAGCTGCTCGGGGGCCATCCAGGTCAACGACCCCACCCGCTCGCCGAGCTGCCCGGAGACGGCGGGCGACTTGGCCACTCCGAAATCGAGTAGGCGCACCCCCTGCGGGCTCAGCACCACGTTCGAAGGTTTGAGGTCCCGGTGCACCACCCCCGCGGCGTGGATCGCCGCCACTGCCCTGACCAGACCGATGGCGAAAGCCCGCAACTCGTCCTCCGGCAGCGGCCCGGCCCGTCCCACGCGCTCGCCCAGGGTCATGCCCTGGACGTATTCCATGACCACCCACGGCGGCGTCGCCTCGGTGTTCGCGGAGATGACTCCGGCCGCGTAGGCCGCCCCCACGTCCCGCATGGCCTCGACTTCCTCGGCGAAGCGCCGACGGAATTCCGGATCGCGGGCCAGGTCGTCGCGCACCACTTTGACGGCGACAGCCCCGCCTCCGGGCCCGCGGCCGAGGTACACCACGCCCATGCCGCCTTCACCCAATCGGCCCACGATCAACACGTCACCGACCTTGATGGGGTCGGTATCGCGCAAGTCAGAGGCCACCACCGTATTAGTGTGGGACCAGAAGTGATCAACTTCCAATAGGCGCCCATCCCGGCCCCGGCGTGTCGCGCTGTTTGGGCTGAACTGGCCCGGTTCAGCCACCATGAGGGAGGTCGCCGGTGCGGATCCTCGCTCGAATCGTGCTGATCATCCTCACGCTGGCCGCGCTCGTGGTGCCGGTGGCGCTGGCGGGTCTGGGTTCGGCCGCGGACATTGAGTCGGACCCGGTGCGGATCAACGACCTCGCCGCCGAGTTCGTCGTGACCCCCGACGGGGACCTGCGGGCCACCGAGCAGGTGACGGCGAACTTCCCGAGTTCCGTTCCGCGTCACGGGATCTTCCGCTACTTCGACTCGGCGGTGCGGGCCGATCCCCGAGCGCGGGTGCCCGTCACCGAGGTCCAGGTGAGTCTGGACGGCGCAGCGGTGCCGGTGTCGTACTCGTGGGAGGGGGATCGGTACTACGTGGCCAAGATCGGTGACCCGAACTCCTACGTCACACCGGGAATCCACGTCTACACCATCAGCTACACCGTTCCCGGTGCGCTGCTGCGGCCGGGAATCGGGGCCGCAGAGTTCCCGACGGTCGTGGGCACCGCCCCGGCCGAACCGACTTCCACCTTCTACTGGAACGTCGTCGCCGGCGGCTGGCGGATGGCCATCGATGCGGCCAGGGTGCGGATTGACCTGCCGGTGACGGCTGAGGTGGTGGAGTGTGCCACCGGGACCCCGGCGGCCGGTCAAGGCCCGTGCACCGTCGATGGGGTGGGCTCGACGACGGTATCGGTGATCGCCAACGATCTGCCGCCGATGACGCCGGTGACGGTGCGGATTCCCCTGGTGGGGGTCCCACCGTCGGCTGCCACCCTGCCGTGGCCGGCCGCCTTTGACCCCGTCCTCGGGCGTATCCCCGTGTTGGTCGGGTTGGTGGTGTTGCTCACCGTCGCGGCAGGCGGGCTGGGCTGGTACTGGGCTTGGACGGCCCGTGAACCCGAACCCGGGCTGCCGGTGATGTACGCCCCGCCCAAGGGCCTGGGACCGGTCCAGACGGTCTATGTGACCGAGGAGTCCGTGGGCGACAACGCCTTGCTGGCTTCGCTGCTGCGGGCCGCTGACCTGAATCTGGTCCGGCTGTTCCAGCAGGGATCGACGTGGACCGTGCAGGGTGTGACGTACCCGCAGTTCTGGCAGGCCGCCGACCCGGTCACAGCTGGCATCTGTGCCTCCCTGGGCCTCCAGCAATACGGCGCAGCCCTCACGGTAGACGGCAGTCTGGGCGCCGGCCGGCAGTTGCAGACTGCGCAGAAGACAGCGGTCAGCTCAGCCAAGAGTTGGGGTCGCTCGTCTGGTGCGATCGTCGCGGCGCCGTCGGAACGACTGGGGCGATTCCTGCTGCTGGCCGCCTTCGTACTCGCGGTGATCGGGCTCGTCGGCTGGCTGACGCCGAGGATGTTCGGACTGCCGTTCGCCGCCTTCGTGATCGCCGGCTTGGGTCTGACCGCCACAGGTGTGGGCACCCGGCGCACCGACTTCGGCCGACGGCTGTGGTCCGAGGCCGGAGGCTTCCGGCGCATGCTGGCCACACCGTCCGCGGAACAGCGATACGACTTCGCTGCCCGACAAGGCACCTTCATCACCTACCTGCCGTACGCGGTTGCCTTCGACGTGGCCGACGCCTGGGCGGACAAGTACCGGATGGAGATGGGGTCAGAGCCGCCGCTGCCCTCCTGGTACCCAGTCGGTGCCACGTACGGCGCGAGGTCGCTGTTCGGCTCGGGATCGGGGTTCGAGAGCTTCTCCGAGTCGCTGTCGGCCTCGATCAGCTCCTATGAGGCCAGCCAACGGGCGTCCTCGTCCTCGGGCGGTGGCGGGGGTGGTGGGGGCGGCGGCGGGGGTGGCGGCGGATCGTGGTGATCAGGGCCCGCGCGCACTACTGTGGGAATCCCATTGAGGAGGAACCGACATGATTCTGCTGACGCTGATCGTGCTGGCGTTCATATTGATCGTCGCGGGCGTCGCGATGATTCTGTTCAACCAGTTGCGCAATGCGGACATCTCAGCGCAGGAAGCGCTCGGCGGCATCGACGTTCAGTTGACGAGGCGGGCCGACTTGGTGCCGAATCTGGTCGCCACCGTCAAAGGTTACGCAAGCCACGAGCAAGGGGTGCTGGAGAACGTCACAGCCGCCAGGGCTCAGGCAGCGCAGGCGGCGCAGGGCGGCAGCGTCGCGGCTAAGGCGGCCGCTGACGCCGCGCTGGGTTCGGCGCTGGTCAACGTCCTGGCCGTAGCCGAGAACTACCCCGATCTGAAGGCCTCGGCCAACTTCCTCGACTTACAGGCGCAACTGACCGATACCGAGAACCAGCTCTCCTTCGCCCGGCAGTACTACAACGACGCCGTCGCCACCCTCAACAAGCTCGTGGTGACGCTGCCGTGGATGCTCATGGCCGGTATCGCGGGGGTGTCCAAGCGGGAGTTCTACCAGGCCCCTGTGGCCCACCAGGCGCCACCGACAGTGTCGTTCTAGCGCTCCATACGAAAGGGAAACACCAGATGTCGCCAGCGACGGACCGCGCCACTGCCAGGCTCCAACACGCCCGGATGATGATCATGCGCGCCTCGGCGGACGGTCGCCGGGGGACGGCGGAGCAGCAGCGCCTCGATGATGCGGTGGCCGGGCGGGCACCGTGGCAGCGGTGGGGCACCTACGTGTCCGAACGGGCCTGGGGCACCGTGCGCGAGGA
>JAUPKO010000278.1 GCA_030837395.1 Actinomycetota bacterium
CGAGCCCCTGCCAGTGTGGGTTGCGGTCGAATTCCTCGACTTCGGCTCGACTGTGCGTCTTCTGAGTCTGTTGCGCGGCGACGACCGCAACAAGGTGGCTGCCATGCACGGGGTCGGCAACGGAAGCCTGTTCATACGTTGGATGCGGAACCTCAACTACCTCAGAAACGTATGTGCCCACCACTCCCGACTTTGGAACCGAACGCTCACCTACGCCTACTCGAAGTGGCGGCCGCACGATGCCAGCGATTATCTGTCGCACGTCGCGAGCAGCGAGCCCCGAAACAAGGTCTATATCGGTTTGGCTGTCACCGCAGCCCTGGTACGGCATCTTGACGGGCGCAGCCCGTGGCCAATCGATCTGTCCACATTGATGCTGGGCTTCCCCGAGCACCCGATCCTGTCCTTGCAGCGCGACATGGGCTTCCCTGACGGCTGGCAGTGCCAACCGATCTGGTGCCAGACATGACGACGCTCAGCCACGGCGGATCCCGCTCGGGCATGCTGGGGCGATGGGTGCGGTCTCGTTCGTTGATGCAGCAGGGTCGGGTGGTCGCCTGCTGGTGGTGCAGGGGGATCTGACGGCGCTGGCGGTCGACGCGGTGCTTGTGCCGTGCGACGGCGACGGCAACGTCCATGCCGGATTCGGGTCCTTGCTCACAGCGGCTGGAGCAGACCTTGTGCAGACGACCTTTGGCGATGGATTCGTCAAGGTGGGCACCTACGCCGCGCAGGTCGATGAAGCCGTCTCAACCGTGTGTCTGGGAATCGCGGGCGAGCGTCAGGTCTGGATGCTGGATACCACGGTCGAGACCCGCGAAGACGTTGAGGCGTTGGTGTCAGCCGTCGTCTGCGCGCTCGACCGCATAGCCTCGGGGCTGGACCCCGGCTCGACGGTGGCACTGCCCCTGGTGGGAGTGAACGCGGGTGGGTTCGGCAGCTCCTACTTCTCGGTGATCACGCACCTGATCCCGGCGCTGGAGTCACTCGCCAGCCATCTGGAAATCGACATCGTGCTGGTGACCAGAGCGAGGGCGGACTACGCCGCGGTTCAGCACTTCCGCCGGGACCGGCTGACCCCAGACGACGCGGCTGGCGCGGGAGACGCCGCAGATGAGGCCGAGCAGGTTCTGACCGAGTTGGCTGATTTGGCGCGCAAGGGCCAACTCGTCCCGTTCATCGGGGCAGGGGCGAGCATGGGCGCGGGCGCACCCTCGTGGTGGGCTCTGCTCCAGAGCCTGGCGCGTGATGCCGGCATCAGCGACGACGAACTGCCAGCCCTGCAGGAACTCTACGCGAGCGATGCGGCGATGGTCATCGCGCGCCGGAGTCAGCCGAGCCCGGACGGCGTCGGCCCCGCACACGAGCCGAGCATGGCGGAGCGGTACGAGCAGATCAAGGAACGGATCAGGGCCGAGGTCGATGGTGACCTCTACACGGTCACGCAGGGGCTGATCGCCGGGCTGGCGCTGCCCGAGGCGGTGACCACCAACTACGACCGGCAGTACGAGCTGGCCAACACCGCGACCTCCGGTGGCGCGGCCGATGGCGCCGGGTTCGACGTGGTGCCGCAGGTCCGCCCAAGGCCGGGGTCGCCTTGGGTGCTGAAGATTCATGGTGACGTCGCCACGCCGGAGTCCATCGTGATCTCGCGCGACGACTACCTGCGCTTCGACCGCGACGCGGGCCCTGCCGCTGGGATGCTGCAATCCAGGATGCTCACCGGGCACCTGCTGTTCGTCGGCTACTCCATGTCGGACGAGAACATCGTGCGGTTGGCGCGCGATGTGCAGAGGTACCGCGAGGCGATGGCGGCGGACGATGCCCAGGCGCCCGTCGGCACCGTCTTGGAGTTGGTGCCGAACCTGCTGCGCCACCAGTTGTGGGACGGGACATTGGACTTCGTCACGTTTGGGGTCGCCGGACCTGCGGGGGCGGGGGGAGTGGTGCAGCGGATCGGCAGTGGCGAGGCGGCACGTCGGTTGAGGGTGTTCCTCGACCGCCTCGCCATGTACGCCTGCGACGACGCGCCGTACCTGCTGGATGCCAAGTACCGGGACTTGGTGACGGGCCAATCGCGAATCGTCGAGCATGACCCAGGAGGCGCTGGTCAGGAGGGCGGCAGGCAGGAGAGTGCGCCCGGTGAACTGCTGGCGGCACTTGAAGCGCTGGGGGCTGCGGCGTCGGCGGTTGAGCATGCCGGAGGGCAGGCGAGTTCGGCGGCAAGGGTGGCTGCCGCTCGGGTGGGCGAGTTGCTGGCCGAGATGGGCTGGGTCAGGTGATGGGTGCTGCTCCTCAGCCCAGTTGCGCGTTTGAGTGATCCCTTCGCAGAGGTCTCAGGCGAGAAACGGGCTTGATGCGCATTTCACTGATCCCTTCGGCGCCTCCAACACGCTGAAAGGATCACTCAAACCCGCAGTTGGCCACCGGGCCTGAGGTGCCAACAGCGAAGGGATCACGGAATCCCGCAAGAGACCCGTTCGACGCACCGTCAAGTCGTCCGAAGCCGCATGGCTGAGTGATCATGCTGGGTTCGCGAGACCATGGTTGCCTCGGAGCCCGGTCACTCCGAGGCTGCGGCAATCCCGCCCGAGCCCTGACGCCCCGCTCAGCCCACCCCCGGGTCC
>JAUPKO010000027.1 GCA_030837395.1 Actinomycetota bacterium
GGGGCCACGGCCCTGCCGGGGGGCTATCTCGGGAAGACGGCCATGTGGAAGAGAAGAGGGCTCTGTAATCATGGATCAGAACCTGGATTGGGATTCCTATGTTGCGCTCCGGCCGGAATTTGTACTCAAGGTCGATGGCGACCGACCTCTGCTCTATCTGGTAGACAATGACGACACAGCCTTGAACTTCCTGCCACCACATGTCGGTCTGGGGCTGGCGCTGCTGAACGGGCAGCGCACCCTGGGGTCAGCCCAGGAGATATTCGAACGAATATTCCCCGAAGTGAAATCCGGAGCGGGGGACAGCGACCTGCGGCAGATCCTGCTCAGTACTGACCGCACGGTGCGCAGGACTACGTCCCGACGCTCGGCGCTCGGGCAGGGGCACCTGTATTTCTCTTCCCAGGAGCCGCTTCGGGACGCGTTTCAGGTCGATCCGAGGGACTTTGTGATCTCCTCGCGTCGCTTCGCTGACCGGATGCGCGATCCCCGGACACGGTACCGTCTCGCGAGCCCGATCAATATGATCGTTGCTCCGACTCACCGCTGCTTAACAAACTGCGTCTATTGCTATGCTGAGCGGCCGACCGCTAAGGAGATGCCGCTCGGGCGTTGGGCCGAGTTAATGGATGAGATGTCCGAGATGGGGATCCATGTGGTTTCCCCTGACAATGGGGATGTCCTGGCCCGGCAGGACGGCCTGGAGTTTCTCGGCTTGCTGATCGACCATAGATTCGACTTCCTGCTCTCCACCAAGGCTCCGATGAAGTTGGAACAGGTCAGGGCGCTGGTCGACCGGGGATTCGCTGAGCCTGTTCGGGGTCGAGCCCATCGAGATGTTCAGCTGAGTGTAGACGCGGCCGACCCAGAGGTGCTGCGGCGGATGCAGCGGACCTCCTCGGGCCGCGCGGCTGCCCTGGCCGAGACCTTCACCTACTTCGTCCGTTGCTCTCTGGTACCCAGGGTGAAGGCCGTAATCACCTCGTGGAACGCCGACCAGGTCTTGCCTCTGGTGAACGCCTATTACCCGTTAGGTGCGCGTCGGTTCACCTTCACTCGGTATACCCGATCGTTCTTCCGGCATCAGGATGAGCTGTTCGTCACCACCGAGGACGAGCGCCGGATCGCAGAGCAGTTGACCGAGGCATCCTCAAGGTACCCCGATGCGGAGCTGCAGGGTGACTTCTTGTCAGTCGGTGCGCCACCAGCGCCAGAGCCGCCGACAGCTCAAGAGGTGTGGGACTCCCGCAGTGGCTGTGGTGGCGGATGGTCCTGCCTGGGCATCGCTGCAGGCGGTGAGGCATTCCTGTGCGAGCAGATGGTCTTGTTGCCGCAGTTCGTGGTGGGGAACGCTCGGACGCAGTCGATCCAGGAGATCTGGGACGGGGAACCAATGCTGAGATTCATCTACCCACAACGTGCCGAGTTCACCGGGACGATCTGTGCCGACTGCCCGGAGTTCGAAGAGTGCATGTGGGCCCAGGGGCGCTGCTACCGAGACGCTTGGTTCGCTTTCGAATCCATTTACCAACCACCTCCTGCCTGCCCACGCAATGATCGTCCCGGCTTGCGAATCGCCTGAGGGGTCTGGATGAGTACCGTTGGGACGCGGCTCTCCATGTCCCCGTTCACCGCCCGGATCCGTCGGGAGACGTGCGAGGTGTGGTACCACAGCATCACCGGTCGTGCGCGGCGCCTGTCTGCGGCACAGGCGGATGTGGTGACGCGCCTGCTCACCGCAGAGGACGCCCTCGAGGCCGCACCTGCTCGGGCTGTGGTGGAACACCTGAGAACTCAGGGATTCCTGGTGGCTGACCCCAAAGCCGAGCGGGAGCGGGCGCATCGGGACTATCTGACCCGCCGTGACCAGATCAGCGACCTCTTCCTCACTGTGGCGCCGACCATGGCCTGCAACCTGCATTGTGACTACTGCTTCCAAGCCGGCTCGCCCGCTTTGCCACGGATGTCACGAACCGTGCAGCAGGCGATGGTCGACCTGGTCGGAGCATGGCTGGACACTCCCCTAGAGTCTGATCAGGGACGCGCTCTGGTTGTCCAGTGGTTTGGCGGAGAGCCCCTCCTGGCTCGAGAGACACTGCTGCGCTGTACGGCAGGCATGCTGGCCAGGGCCGAACACGCCGGGGTCGGTTATGACGCCGAACTGTTAACGAATGGCCTTCTGTTGCCTACCCGCGGGGTGCGTGAACTCTTGCCCCGCTTGCATCTCTCCGCCGTGCACATCAGCCTGGACGGGAACGCGGCCAGTTATGCCGAGCGTAAGGGCGTGCCCCCCGCTCAGGCACGCAGGCTCTATGAACGACTCGCCTCCTGTCTGCCCGAGATTCTTGAGGTGGTGGGGCGGATAGTACTGAGAGTCAATGTGGATCGCCGCAACGTCGAGGAGACCGGCTCCCTGTTGGAGTTCTTGGCTGCCAGGGGTGCGGCTGATCGTAGGGTGCTGGTCAGATTGGGGCAGATCGGCGTGTCTGACGGCGACTGCAGGGCCCACGACTGCCTCAGCGGAGCCCGGTTCACCAGTGCTGAAGTCGCCCTTGCCGCTCTGGCTCGAACGTGGGGATTCGGGGCCCAAGGACTGCCGGAGCCGCTGCTATGGACCTGTGGCGCCACGCTCCGTCGCCACGTCACTGTCGGTCCGGACGGCGTCCTCGGCCGCTGTGTTCCCGAGATAGGGGCGGTAGGAGACGGCGATACGTCACAGCACAGGGGGACAGTCCGGACCATCACCGATACCGACTCTGTCGACCTGGTCCGGCGACTGCGGGCTCGGGGGCTGGGCCACGAATGCTTCGACCCCTATCGGGAGCCTGGTTGTGACAACTGCCCGCTCATCGGCACTTGCCTGGGGGCCTGCCCTCGTGACCGGCAATCCGCCTGGGCTGATCCCTGTCCGGCCCGGCAGAACCTGGAGGAGCGAATCGTTGCTTTCGCCTGACGATCTTCCGGACCTTTCGGTCTCCACCCGGACGCCAGAACTGTTGCCACGAGCCGCGGCGGTTCTGTTCCCGGCGCTGCGCGCGGGCGCCCGATGGGCTGCGTTATCGCTGGTGTTCTTGATGCCCGCTGCAATGGTCCCAGCGGTGCTCCCCTGGTTCACTGCTGGACTGACCGACCGAGTGCTGCAGGGACGTCCGGCTGAGGCCGCCGGTTCCGCAGCCGTCATGGTCGGTCTGACCCTCGTCGGAGCGCTGTTGGAAGCTGCCGCCGGTTGCGCGGCTGCTGTGGCCGCTCTGCGGGTAGGACGTCATCTGCGAGAGCGTTTGGTCACCCGGATGTGCCGGACGAGACCCCCACAGGCTGCGGATGCCGCGATACCGGAGCTCCTGACCATCTTCGGGTCGGACATTCCGCAAATGGAGCAGGGACTGACCATCGCTATCGGAATTCTGCCTTCCGCCGTGGTCGGTGTGGTCGCAGCCTGGGCGATGTCGGCGCGCGCCGACCCGCGCGCCGCCGCGGTGCTTGTGGCGGCGTCCTTGGCCTCGGGTGCCGTGGTCGCCTGGCTGGCCCGCAAATGCGGGACCCTGCATGCCGCGGTGCAACATCGTCGCGAAGTACTGATGCTGCGCCAGAGCGAACAGGTGAACGGTCTACGGGTGTTGCGCGGTTTGGGAGCGGAGACTCATGCGGTCCACGCCGTCACTGTCGCCGACCTCGACCTCACCGTGGCGTCGGTGTCCGCCCGGGTGCTCGCGGCGTCCCTGGGGCCAGCAGCCTCAGTCATGCTGCAGTTCGCCCTGGCCACAATCCTGGCCATGATCGCATCTGCGCGATACGAGGGACAGCTGAGCCCTGGCCGGGTCGCCGCGCTGGTCACCTGGGCTGCTCAGGCGCTGAGCGGCGCGGCTTCAGCCTCCTTCACAGTCGCTGTACTGGTGCCTGCCCTCGTCGGCGCGGTCAGGATCGCAGACTGGCTGGAGCATGCGCAGGAGGCTCCGGCGCCGGACCCCGGTGGTCCTCAAGGCACCGGTGCCGGACTGTGCCTGGAATCTGTGCACGGGCCCGCTGTGACCTGTGTCGGAGGCCAGGTGATTGCTGTGATTGGGCCGCCCGGCGCGGGGAAGTCCAGCCTGCTTGCCGCCGTTGCCGGACTGCGCACATGGTCCGGTGGAGCCGTTCTGGTCGATGGGCGTCCAGCCGAGGCCGCCGTCCGACGCATCGCCCACGTCGGTCGAAACCCTGCCCTCGTCACCGGGTCAATCGCGGAGAACCTCCGCTGGGGGCGGGCTGACGCGGACGAGGACGAACTCTGGGAGGCGCTGCGCATCTGCTCAGCCGAGGGCTTCGTCGCGGCCCGGCCGGAACGATTGCAGACCAGGATCGGCGCTGGCGGTGCCGGGTTGTCGGGGGGACAGCGGCAGCGGATCGCGTTGGCCCGCGCCGTACTCCGCCGTGCCGATCTGTACGTCCTGGACGACTGCTTCGCGGCGTTGGACCCGGCCTGCGCAGCCCACGTCTGGCGCTCGCTGCGCGCACACCTGCCCGGGGCCACCATCGTGGCGGCCACGGGGCGTGCGGCGTTCGTCCGAGAGACAGACGTGGTGGTGGTGGTGTCCGGGGGACGGATCCAGGACGCCGGCCACGCGGCGGAGGTCGCCCGGCGGTCGGCCTACCTAGCCACGCTCCTGGGCATTGGCACTGCCGGTACAGGCGCGGATGTTCGCATTCTGGGCGACAGGACGGCGGTCGCACCCGGCGACGCGGGTTGGAGGTGAAGATGAGCGGGAACGGTATCGCCGGACCTGCCCACCGTCGAGCGTTGTCGGCCGCCGCAACGGTCGGCCTCCGCTGGCGGGATGCGGCACTGATCGCGACCCCAGTGCTGGGCGCCGGAGTGTGCGGGGCGCTGTGGCCAGTACTGCTGGGGACAGCGATCGATGGAGTGTTTCGCCCCAGAGGCTACACGGGGCCAGGCCCTTTGCTGGTGCTCATCGCGATGGCTGCCGTGGGCGCGCTCGGAGCGGCGTTCGCCTGGGTCCGGGACTTGCTGTCGGTCCGGGTCGGGCAGCGAATCGCCTCGAACCTGCGGCGTGCGCTGTCCGACGCCCTGGCGCGTACTCAGGTGCGGCGCGTCGAAGCCGACTCCCCCGGCCGGATCCTCGCCCTCAGCGGCCAGGACGTCGATGCAGTGGCCGCTGCTGTACAAGAGGGAATCCCGGGTGTCTTGGGTGCCGTGCTCTGCACCACAGCTACGGTCGTGGCCCTGACGTGGACCTCGCCGATCCTGGCGTTCGTTGTCGGTGCGGCCCTGGCAACGGCCGCCATCAGCCCTTGGCTGGTCGCCATGCGCGGACGCGGGGCCTTCGTTGCCAGGGCCGAGACCCTGGCAACACTGACCGTCGGGGTGGAAGAGACCTGCGCCACGCTGGAAGCCGTCGCGGCCTCGGACCGCCGGGTTCACGCCGAGCGTGAATTGCTTGCCACCGTGGAGCTGCTCTAC
>JAUPKO010000279.1 GCA_030837395.1 Actinomycetota bacterium
AATGTGGACAGGAAGTGACGGGAGGCCACGGGGGAGTCTCCCGTCTGCCACGTCGGGTGGACCCGCGGTGCATCGTGGATCCACCCGACGTTTTGGCTCCGTTGCCGCCGCTGTTCCCGCCGCCGATGACCAGTGTGTAGCCGCTCGACTACCCTCCGGCGACGGTCCAAGAATATTCAGTTGAAATCGTGACTATGTCCCGCCACGGCTTGCCTTAGATGCTCAGGGCGGCCTAGTCTGGAGATGTCTGGGCGCCCCCGCATCCCCCGTCGGCGGCGCCCAGACCTCAACTTTTTCTCAGTGGTGTGTTTCAACCCTGCCAGGCTCGCATCGTCGACTGGCGCAGGCGGCCCCGCGCTGCGTCTCCACTCGTCTAGGTGCATCCTTGGCGCGTGGCCCCGACTCGCGATCCGCTTGTGATAGCCCACCGAGGTGCCAGCGACGAACTGGCCGAGCACACTCTGACCGCCTATGAGGAGGCGATCACCGCTGGTGCGGATGCGGTTGAATGCGATGTCCGGCTGACCGCGGACACGGTTCTGGTATGCGTGCACGACCGCCGAATCGATCGCACCTCAGACGGCCGAGGCGTCGTTGCCACGAAGACGCTGGCGCAGTTGGAGGAACAGGACTTCGCGGGCTGGAAGCATGAGTGGCCAAGCGGCCTTGACAGCGACGACCAGCCGCCGCCCTACGACGCCATCGCGCGAAAGGTGCTGACGCTGGATCGTCTACTCGAATTGACGACTTCGGTGGACCGCCCGGTGGGCCTGTCGATCGAGACGAAGCATCCGACCCGGTTTGGCGGTTTGGTCGAGTCCATGCTTGTCGACACCCTTTCCCGATACGGGTTGTTGGAGCCCCGACGATCGGGCCCGGGGGCAATCCGGATGATGTCCTTCGCCGAGTCGGCAGTTCGCCGGATGCGCACCCTGGCTCCGAATCTGGACCGAGTGTTCCTGATGGATCGGGTGCCGGTCAGATGCCGCGCCGGTTGGCTCCCGTTCGGTGCTCGGTACGCGGGACCGGGGATCGAGATCATCCGTCGACACCCTGGTTACGTGCGAAAGGTTCACGAAGCCGGGGGCAAGGTGCACGTCTGGACGGTGGACGAACCGGAAGATGTCGATCTGTGCCTGTCGCTGGGAGTCGACGGGATCATCACGAACCGGCCAGCCGCGGTCCGGGACCGGGTGTACGGCTGACCCCCCGCTCAGCCGGGCCGTCGCCGCGGATTTGCCGTCACGACAGCGGCAGCAGCGCCCCAGGGTTCAGCACCCCAGCCGGATCCATCGCCCGCTTGATCTCTCTCATCGTGTCAATTTCCGCCTCCGACCGGGAGAGGTGCAGCCACTGCGCCTTCGCCCGGCCCACCCCATGTTCGGCGGAGAGCACTCCGCCCGCCTCGGCAGTGATCGCGAAGATCGCCCGATCGAGTTCGGTGTCGCCCGCGGGAACGCCGGCGATCTCCACGTGCAGGTTGCCGTCCCGAAGGTGGCCGAAGACGACGACCCGGGCATCTCCGGGTGCACAGGAGCGGGCAGCGGTAGCCACCTGATCCAGTCGAGGCAACGGCACCGAAATATCCAACTTGTGGGCCACCCCGAGCGCCGAAATAGCGTCTGGTTGCCGCTCGCGGTACTCCCACAGCCGCGCCGCCGTCGCTGTGTCCATCGCCACCACCGCGTCGCTGTCGGCCGGCAACTCCAGCCAATCGCCGCTGACCTCCAGCAACAACAGGTATGGCCACTCCTGCTCCACGGGTGGCTGCAGACCGGCGACCTCGTGCACCAGCCGAATCCCCTCGGCATCGATGATCTCCGCCGCCAGCAACCGTTCACCCGCGGGCACCGCTGACTCGACCAAGTCCAACGCCGCAGCCATATCGGGGACTCCAACCAGGCCAACCGTGGTTGTTCCCACCGGGCGATGCAGCCGCAGCCGAACTGCGGTGATCACCCCGAGGGTGCCCTCCGATCCGACCAGCAGCCCGGTCAAGTGGTATCCCGTGTTGTCCTTGGGAAGACCGTCCAGCCGGGAGATGATCGCACCGTCGGCCCGGACGAATTCAGCTCCGATCACCTGATCCCGGGTCATGCCGTAGGCACACACCCGGATACCTCCGGCGTTCGTGGCGCAGGTTCCGCCGATCGTGGCGGTGTCGCGCGCGGCCAGATCGACGCCGTAGATCCAACCTGCGTGTCGGACATGGTCGGCCAATTCGGCGAGGGTCACACCGGCCCCGACCGTGACAGCTCCCGCCAGATCGTCCACCGGCTCCAGTCGTCGTAGCCGTAGCGTTGACAGGATGAGGGGCGGGACCCCGCTCGGCGCTGGCACCGAGCCACCGACCATGGAGGTGTTTCCGCCCTGCGGGATCACGGGTAGCCCCGCAGCGGAGCAGGCGGCCAGCACCGAGGCCACCTCAGCCACCGACCCGGGGCGTACAACCGCTGATGCCGGCCCCGAGAACCGCCGCGTCCAGTCCACCGAGTAGCCCGCGACCAGGTCACGATCCAATATCAGGTTTGACTCGCCCACGATTTCCGCAATCCGGGCGAGGCACTCCTGGTGCCCCGGTGTCGTAGTCTCGCTGCTCTTTCTCGGTACCTCCGTCGGATGGGGTGGCAGAGCCGTTGTTGGGTCAGCTGGCAGAGCTGCTACTTGAGG
>JAUPKO010000280.1 GCA_030837395.1 Actinomycetota bacterium
CCCCCGAGTCGGCGGCCAGCAGCGACTTGCGTGGTACAGGTGCTGGGTGCTTCTCGAACTGGTCGATCTACGCCCCAACTCGTCCGACGATCGTTGGTGGGTGCCGCCGTTCGCCGACGACGTCGACTACGAGCATCCCCACTGGTGGAATCGTCAGCTCGGCGAGGAGCCGTGGTTCGTCCAGGTGCTCGATCAGACAGGGACAGAGGTGGCACGGGTCGAGTTCGACGACCCAGGCGGTATCAACCCGGAGTACGCGAACGTGCCCAACATCGGAGTCGAGCGTCTGGAGATCCAGTTCCTCGAGGTGGCCGCCGGGGCCCGTGGGCGCGGCGTGGGTGGGCGGGTGGTGCGCAGCCTCATGGAGCGGCACCCCGACCGCAGACTCTTTGCCTACAGCGAGGGCGCCGACCGCTTCTGGAAATCCCTTGGCTGGGAGGCATTCGACCACCCAGCCGGCGGCTACCGGACTTTGTTCATCCAGTCGCCCGGCGGGCTGAGATCTGCGTTGTAGGCCCATCCCGCAGCGACCTCGCCGTTCTGTCCGGAACATCCGCCCGCTACATCGCGCATCGTCCGAACCCATTGGGCAGAAGCATTGTTGATGGACCAGGACGAGGACCCGGCCACTAACCTGCCGATTAACAGCCTGAGGGCGGGCCTACGACCAACAGGCTTGCCACTCCCCCGCTGTCCCAGAAACCTTCGTTATTGGGACGCTGGAAGGTCTATCGCAAACGGTCGTTTTTGATAGACGCGCCTGTGGGCGGGTGCCAGGCGGGCGGGGTGCACGCGGGGTGTCCCCCAGGGCCGGGCACCGGGGGTCTATACCGGCACGGTCTGCCTGGACACCGGAGCTGCGATACCCCGCAGGCTGCGGCACCCGGGGCAACTGTCCCCGGGGCAACTGTCCCCGGGGGCAAAGGCCCGTCGGCGACCTCCTACCGGGTATACCGTTGCGCACTTGTGACGGGCGATCAATGGTTCACACTGTGGATGACGGTGATCTCCACCGTGGGTGGCGGATTGGTCACGTTGGGCGGTGTCGCCGCAGGCTATTGGGTGGGTCGGCGGGGCAACCGCCGCCAGCTTGTTCAGGAAGACCTCGACTTCTGGGTTCAGAACCTGCAGGAGTGGTCCGGCAAGTTTCATCACCTGCGGCCGGCGGGGTCAACACCCTCGCCGTCAAGGGCCGATGGGGTCAGAGGAAGGCACTATCAGCGAGGAGGACGTGACGGCGCTGCTCGGCGAGTTCTACCACGACGTTCTGGGCCTCGTCACGGCGCGGCCGTCGCCACGAAACTCAGTCGACGACTACGTCCAAATGACGCTGCTCACCGCGCCGTTCGCCGTCTACGACGACTGGCCCGCCGACCAGGCTCACCTGTTGTCCAAGGCCGGGACCGGGCCTGCGCGTGGGATCGTGTTGCACCAGATAGTCATTCAGGAGCTGTTGGCCAAGCTGCGGGTGTGGCGCACCGACGGGGTGCCGCGGCATCTCCCCGACACGATCAGTTCGCAGATGCGCGCGAGAGGTTTGACGCGGATACCCGAACAGTGAAGGCATTGAGCACAGGCGCGACTAGCAGGCCCGGGTCACTTGAACTGGGTGTCTATCGCGTCGGCCTCCGCGGCGGGATCATCGGCCATTAGGCTCCGCCGTCAAACTGGTTGGTCATCATGATTCCGCCCTCGACGCAGCCAGCGAGGGCCTGAGCGCGACAATTAGCGGACACGACAGGCATCGACACCGTAGCGTCCAAGCGCGTGCCCTTGCGCCTACCTGATGCACCTCCGTGGATCGCAGATCTACCTCACGACTCACGTGGCTTCCCAGTGCCGGCAGAGGTGGGGTGGCCCGCCGTCGATGCGCCCAACTTCGCCAGTGTGCACACCGAACGCAAAATCGCCCTGGGGTTTCACCACGCCTGCGCGGTCTGCGGATACGAACTGCCCGCCGGGTCGCGGGTATACCGTGCATTCGCGCAGGCCGACGCCGTAGAGATCCGGCTCAACCAGCGCGAGAGAACCATGGATCCGTCTGGACCGCTGCACCTTTCTTGCATCCTCTACTCGGCAATGGCATGCCCCTACCTGCGTGAAAAGACTTCCCGTTTAGGGGTCGACAACAAGATCAATCCCGGCGCGCGCCGGGGAACTCGCGCGTCGGTGATGGGGTTTGAGGGCTACGGACTGCTCATATGCACCCAGCCATTCGGCCCACCAACCGAGCTCCACACCCCGCAGTTCGCCTACCACACCCTCATCGACGACATTCACTACCAATCGGGTACTGAGCTGTCCGAGCGTTACGCCGCCGCGGTCGAGACCGATGCCGCCCTTATCGAGGTCGACGGACAACGCAAGTACTGGGACTGGACTCAGAATCGTGCCGTAGAAGCCGAGGCCATCCGCGCCCTCCAAATAATCAAGAAGCGCAGTGCGCTCTACCCCACCGGAATCGCCGGCCACGGCTATTACAACTGCTACCCCCTTTGAGCAGCGACGGACTGGGTTCTGGAAGTGACAGCCAGCGGCCCACGGACTCCTAGCCTTCTGATCCGTAGTTCCCGCTCCTACCCCCCAGGTGTTGAACTACGGACTTTTAATCCGCAGATCCGAAGGTTGGTCGTGAGCACAGGGGCCGGCCCCGTCGCGCGGACCCACTGACTCTTAATCAGCGGGTCTGGGGTTCAAAACCCTGAGCGCATCATCGGTTGGACGCGAACTGAACCAGGAACCTGCCGATTAACTGTTGTCGCGGCGGGCGCCACTTAGCGTGTGGATGACAGTGATACGATGTTGTCATACACGATCACAAGGGAGTGCAATGGCCGTCTTGAACATCCGGGTAGAAGACCGGATACGCGATCAGCTCAAGGCGCAGGCCGACGCCGAGGGGGTCACGGTCAGCGAATACGTCCGTGACCTGGTGATGGAGGCGATCGTCCCCATCTATGAGCCAGAGGTGGACCACGGCGACGAGGAGCCGGCGCCAGAGACCATGCGGATTGCCGACCGGCAAGTGCTCTCACTGCTCCACCGCATCCTTGCGCGCGTGCTGCCCGAGGATGCCAACGACGTTGATGGCGACGCGGAATACCAGTTGACGCGCGCAGAGGTCATCGAATCGGGCTTCACTGGGGAGTACTGGCGGGAGGTCGCGGGGTTTCGCACGGAATTGTCCAAGCGGGACTGTGACCGCGTCTTGGACATTCTCGACATGTTCCGTGTGATCACCTACAGCATCAAGCGGTTGAAGGAGCAAGGCGCCACGATCGACGACGATGTTGCCTATGAGCTGGAGTTCCAGGGCTTCGACTACCGCGACGGCCTTGAGGGCCACATGGCCAGCTACGTCAAATTCTTGATGAGTGACGGCCGGTGGGCCGAACTGAAACCGCAGCTCGAACGCCACGACAACGGTAATTCCCACCATGAGGTGCTCGACGGCTACCTACGGATGTTGGCCGAGCACCGCCGCATCAAGGACAGCCGCGGCCGAGGGTTCCGCCGAGATGATTACTTCCTGTCCATGGACGAGCTGGAGCAGATCGCCACAGCCCGAACCCACCCCTCGAACCGTGGATAGCCCTGTCGATTTACCGCCGCGACGCCGGGAACCAACATTCCCAATGCCTAGATCGGCAGGTCAAACCAAAAATCCGGGGTCCTTAATCGTGGCGCGCACATCCCAGCGCA
>JAUPKO010000281.1 GCA_030837395.1 Actinomycetota bacterium
CGACGTCCTCTCGATTCGCATGTAGTCATCTGTGAGACGGGGAGCGACCGTGCGCCGCCCATGGATGCCCAGTCTAATTGAAGGAGACCGTACCTGGTGCGTGACTATCCTCACGGCTGCCGCGCCGGAGTACCCCGAAACACCGAAACTGCCCCGCCGACGTGCGCCGGCGGGGCAGTTTCGAGGGGGTTGGTCTCGAATCAGTGTGCGTGATCCCCACGGTAGTACTCGAACACGAAACCCCAGGCGCTGAACAGCAGGCAGGCGACCCCGAAGGCAACAAGCCACGCGGCGAACACCCAACCGAACGCGACGATCGCGATGCTGCCGCCAAGTGCGAGCGGCCACCACGAGTGGGGGCTGAAGAAGCCGTAGTCGGGGTCGGCATCCTCGATCTCGGCGTCAACATCGTCCTCCGGCAGGGCGCCGATCCGACGCGCCGTGAAAGAGAAGTAGAACCCGACGAGGAAGGCCAAGAAGGCAGTGAAGGCCAACACCGTGACACCGGCCCAGTCAATCCGGCCGTAGAACGAGTGCGTCCAGAGGCCATACACCACGGCGATGAAGGCGTAGAACAGGGTGCCCCACAGGAAGAGCTTGCCGTCGATCTTCATATCTAGTTGCTCCCCTCGCCGGACGCCTTGGGCGCCTCCGCGGTTGCGGTTGCCGACCGACCCTTGGACAATTGCGGGCCGCCGACCAAGCCGTCCAGCGCGTTCTTTCCAACCGGCACGTCCGCTTCGGCGTACTCCGGGTGGTGCAAGTCGAACGCGGGCCGCTCGGAGCGGATGGGCGGCAACGACACGAAGTTGTGCCGCGGCGGCGGGCAGCTCGTGGCCCACTCCAACGATCCGCCCCAACCCCACGGGTCGTCGACCTCCACCTTGGGCGCGTAGCGCCAGGTGCGGTAGACGTTCCAGAAGAAGAACAGGGTGGAGGCACCGAGGATCAAAGCACCCACGCTGGAGATCTGGTTGAGCAACGTGAAACCGTCCGACTCCAGATAGTCGGCGTAGCGACGGGCCATACCTTGGTTGCCCAGCCAGTGCTGCACCAGGAAGGTCGTCTGGAAGCCGATGAATAGCAGCCAGAAGTGCACCTTGCCCAGGCGCTCATCAAGCATCTTGCCGGTCCACTTGGGCCACCAGAAGTAGAAGCCCGCGAACATCATGAACACCACCGTGCCGAACACCGTGTAGTGGAAGTGTGCGACCACGAAGTAGCTGTCCGACACCGCGAAGTCCAGCGGCGGCGAGGCCAGGATGATGCCGGTCAATCCGCCGAACAGGAAGGTCACCAGGAAGCCCATCGTCCACAACATGGGTGTCTCGAACGTCACCGAGCCTCGCCACATGGTGCCGATCCAGTTGAAGAATTTCACCCCGGTTGGCACGGCGATGAGCATCGTCATGAGCGCGAAGAACGGCAGCAGCACCGCCCCGGTAACGTACATGTGGTGGGCCCACACCGCCACCGACAGGCCGGCAATCGCGATGGTGGCGAACACCAGGCCCTTGTAGCCGAAGATCGGCTTGCGGCTGAACACCGGGATGATCTCGCTGGCGACACCGAAGAACGGCAACGCCAGGATGTAGACCTCCGGGTGGCCGAAGAACCAGAACAGGTGCTGCCAGAGGATCGCACCACCATTCTCGGCGTCGAACACCACGGTGCCAAGCTTGCGGTCGGTCTCGAGCACGATCACGCACGCGGCCAGCACCGGGAAGGCCACCAGTACCAGCACGCTGGTAAGCAGGACGGTCCAGGTGAAGATGGACATCCGGAACATCGTCATACCGGGCGCGCGCATCACAACGATGGTCGTAATGAAGTTGACCGCACCCAGGATGGTGCCGATGCCACCGATCGCGAAGCCCATGATCCACAAGTCCGCACCCTGGGTGGGCGTGTAGATCTCAAGGGACAGCGGGGTGTAGGCGAACCAGCCGAAGTCCGGTGCACCCGAGGGCGTCAGGAAGCTCGACATGACGATCAGGCCACCGAAGAAGAACAGGTAGAACCCGAGCGCGTTCAGCCGTGGGAAGGCGACATCGGGGGCGCCGATCTGCAATGGCATCAACACGTTGGCGAAACCGACGAACAGCGGCGTCGCGAACAGCAGCAGCATGATGCTGCCGTGCATCGTGAACATCTGGTTGTACTGCGCGTTGCTGAGAAACTGCAGTCCTGGCGAGGCCAATTCGCCCCGGATCGCGAGCGCCATGACGCCGCCGATCAGGAAGAACGCGAACGACGTGATCAGGTACATGTAGCCGATCGTCTTGTGGTCGGTGGAGGTGATCCACTTGACGATCGTGCGGCCCATGTTCTGCTTGCGCTCGACCTTGCGGTCCACCGGCGTGCTGCGCACGAGGGCGGTTTGCTGTGGTCCTTCGTTGAGGATGGTCATGGTGCTACTCCACTCCCTGCGCCGCGTCGGAGATACGTCCGGCATCTGGGTCGCCGGTTTGGCCCAGCGCCCGCAATTCGTCCATGTGGGCATCGAACTCAGCCCGTTCCACCACCTTCACGTTGAACAGCATCCGTGAGTGGTCGACCCCGCACAGTTCGGCGCACTTGCCGGCAAAGGTGCCCAGTTCATTCGGGGTCACCTCGAAGGTGTTGATCCGGCCGGGCACTACGTCCATCTTGAACAGGAACGCGGGCACCCAGAAGCTGTGGATCACGTCGGGGCTGCCCAAGTTGAACTGCACCTTCTCGTTGACCGGCAGGTACAGCACGGGCAAGTCCTCGTCGACCAGGCTCGGCTGGCCGATCTCGTACACGTCGTGGTCGGCGTAGTAGAACGACCAGGACCAACGGAACCCGGTGACGTCGACCGTCTCGGCCTGGTCGTTTGACACCCTGGTCAACTCAGCCTCGTCGCGGACGGTGAAGAACACGATCGCGAGCACCATGGCGATCGGAGTGACGGTGTACATCACCTCGATCGGGATGTTGTAGCGAAGCTGGCGGGGCATCGGGTCGCCATGCCGACGCCGGTACGCGATCGACGCGTAGAGCATCAGGCCCCAGGTGAGGATACCCACGGCGAAAGCGGCCACCCAGGTGCCGTTCCAGAAGTGAGCGGTGATCGCGGACTGCTCCGTGATGCCCTCGGGGAAGCCGAAGTCGTACTGGTACCCCCACCAGACCAGCCCGGCCAGAATCGCACCCATGAGGATCGCGGCCGCCCATCCGGCGCCACTTGGTCCTCGCTGTTTTCCGGACGATGCCACCTGCACACCCTTCGTCTCGGTTCGTCTTCTCGCCCGACCTCACGGCGCACGGGCGCGAAGGACCGATGGCGGCCCCTCGGGGGTGAGATTAGCGCAGGTTCCCCCGGCGCGGGACCCGGGGCGCGCGTTGAACTTGTGGCGTTTACCGCTCGACCGCCCGTTTCCGCCCTGACCTGGGCACGATGGTGCCGTGAATCGCACCTTTCTGGCTGCCGATGCCGGCCAGCCCATGGCTCCGGCCGTCGTCGCCGCGCGGCGTCGAGCCGAGTTGCTGGGCTGGGCCGATCCCACCTTGCGCGCCCACGAAGGCCGAGCTTCTCGGGCCTTGCTGGAGGCCGCGGCCGTCGCCGTCGGGACCGCTGTGGGGTCACCGGGGTCGCGGGTCATGTTCCTGCCCGGGTCCGGGGTGGCCCTGCGCGCGGCGGTGGCGGGAGTCGGTCGGGGCCCGGCGGTGACGACGGCGGTCGACCGGCAGCTGGTGCAGCAGGCGGCCGCGCAACGGTCCGTGCGGGCCGGTGGACCGGCTCTGGAGGTCCTACCTGTCGATGACTGCGCCCGGGTGGCGGTCCAGACGATCACCGACGTCGTGCGGCCCTCGATCGGGCTGTTGGCGCTGCAGGTGGGCAACCCCGAGGTGGGCACGCTGCAGCCGGTGGGCGAAGCCCATGACGTGTGTCGGGGCCAGGGCGTGCCGCTGCTGCTGGACGCCACCATGGCGGCCGGACGGCTGCCGCTGCCAGACCACTGGGACGCGCTCGTGCTCGATGCTCGCTCCTGGGCGGGCGGCGACGACGTGGGCGTCGTCGTGCTGCGCCCCGGGGTCCGCTGGCACCCGGCCGAACAGCCGGACTCCCCGCTGCTGCCGCTGGGGGCCCCGTCAGTGGCCGCGTGCGCCGCCGCCGCCCTCGGACTCGAGCAGGCCCTGGCTGACCTCCCGGAGCGGCTGGCCCGCGATACCGCGTTGACCGATCGTCTGTGGACTGCCTTGGGGAAGGTGAGGGACCTGCAGGTGCACGGCGAACCGCACCGTCGTCTGCCGCACGTGGTGGGGTTCTCGGCGCTCTACCTCGATGCTGAGGCACTGTTGCTCGAACTGGACCGGGTGGGAATCAGCGTGGCGAGCGGTTCGGCGTGCGCGGTCGACTCCGGCGCCCCGAGCCACGTCCTGGCCGCTATGGGCGCGCTGACCAGCGGGAACATCCGCGTGACCCTGCCCATGACCGCGACCGACGATGATGTCGATCGACTGCTGGACGTGGTTCCCCCGTTGGTGGGCCGGATGCGCGCCGAGGTGGGATTGTGACCGGCCCGGACTCGCAGGGCGCGACGCTTGATGAGCGCGGCCACCGCTGCCCGGCGCCGATCATCGCGTTGGGCCGGTACGCCACGACCAGCGTGGGTGACGAGGTCGTGACCCTCCTGGCCGACGACCCGGCAGCGCAGCACGACGTGCCCGCGTGGTGTCGACTGCGGGGGGCGAAGTTGATCGCCGCCGAGCCGGTGGCCAGCGCCGATGGCGCGGGGTGGACCCGCTACACCGTGCGGATGCCGCCGCCGAACGTACCGGGCAGCGCCTGCAGCCCCGGCAACATCGCCTCGTAGCGCGCCCTGGGCACAGCCTGGAAGCCCAAGGAGGCCAAGTGCGGGGTGAGCCACTGCGCATCCACCACCCGCTGCGGCCCGATGGCCCCGGCGAACACGCGCTGAGACAAGCCCGCGACCGCGGCTTTCGAGGCGTCAGTGACGCGGCGGAATTTCGTGTCGGCGCAGAACAGTCCGCCCAACTCGATGCCGAGCAGGCCGCCGACCAGCTCACCGCCCTGCCATACCTCCACCGAATGCGCGTAGCCGGCGCTATGCAGGCCGAGGTAGGAGTCCTGGTACTCCGCAGTCATCCAGCCGTGATCGCGCGAGGGATCCGCACAGCCGGCCAGTACGTCAGCGAAGGCCGCGTCATAGGTGATGTCGAAGGTTCTCATCGATCGGCGCAGCGACCGCGTCAGATGCATGCCCGGGTAGGTCAGCAGGGCGCGCTCAGCCGGGGCGTACCAAGCCGTGGCGCTGTGGGCCTCGTCGATCGCGATGGCCATCGGGAACATTCCCATCCCGTAGGCGGCCAGCAGCCCTGCCGGGGTGACGGCACCACCGAGGCCGATGATCTCGGTGCTGGCTGTGACCTCGGCGGGCACCCGTCGCACCTCCCGCAGGGGGTGTCCCCGTGGTCCCGGCATCGTCGGTCAGGCCGGCTGCAGCACCGCGCCGAGCTCCGCCGCAGCCGCGTGGCCGTAGGCCTCGGCGAACCTGTCCTGGAAGTCGGCGTGGTCCAACTCGTACTCCTGCGTGCCCACCGTCTCGATCACCAAGGTCGCCAGCATCGACCCAAGTTCGGCGCTGCGCTGGGGGCTCAGACCCCAGCCGACGCCGGCGAGGTAGCCGGCGCGGAAGGCGTCCCCCACACCGGTGGGGTCGGCCAGGCCGCGCTCGGCCGGCACGGCCACCCGGGCGAGTTCGCCGGCGGCAGACTCCACCTTGGCCCCGTTCTTGCCCAGCGTCGTCACCCGCACCCCCACCCGGTCGAGGATCTCCGAGGCACTCCAACCGGTCTTCTGCTCGGTCAGGGCTGCCTCGTACTCGTTGGTGAACAGGTAGGCGGCACCGTCGATCAGCCGGCGGATCGCCTCACCCTCCATGCTGGCCAACTGCTGCGAGGGGTCGGCAGCGAAGGCGATGCCCCGTTCCCGGCACTCCTCGGTGTGGCGCAGCATCGCCTCGGGGTCGTTGGGCCCCACGACCACCAGGTCCAAACCGCCGAAACGGTCCGCCACGGGCCCGATCTCGATGTTGCGCGCTTCCACCATGGCACCTGGGTAGAAGGAGGCGATCTGGTTGTGGGCGGTGTCGGTGGTGCACACGAACCGAGCAGTGTGTGCGACCTCGGACTCGAGCACCGCCGTGGTGTCGACACCGTGCCGGTCCAGCCAGGAGCGGTAATCCGCGAAGTCGTGCCCCACGGCCGCGAGCAGAATCGGCCTAACCCCCAGGCTCGCGAGGCCGAAGGCGATGTTGGCCCCAACTCCGCCCCGACGGACCTGCAGGTCGTCCACCAGGAACGACAAACTGATGGCGTGCAGTTGATCGGCCACCAGCGAGTCGGTAAAGGAGCCGGGGAACGTCATGAGGTGGTCGGTCGCAACCGACCCAGTGACACAGATGCGCATGACGCCTGAGTCTGTCACAGCACCTGCGGGTGACGAACCGGCGCTGGTGATTCGTCGATGTGCGCGAGATCGGAAGAGCA
>JAUPKO010000028.1 GCA_030837395.1 Actinomycetota bacterium
CGTGCGCGCACATCCCAACCCCGCCCGACGCCCTCGACGTCCCTGCGCCGTGGTTGCCGTGGGACGACGACGTAGCCCAACGCACCTACACGTGCTGGGCACAGCAGATGCCGGGTGTCGCTGTCACGATCATCGGCTACCAATACTCCGATGGCCGGCCGGTCTACCGCGAGATCTACGTCGAGGACAGCGACGACGCCTGCGACATGAACGCCGAGCGGGCCCGGATACTCGGCCGGCTCCTGGTCGACGCCGCCGACGCACTCGACCGCCTCAACGGGGTGACCCCACCGTTCATATGACCACCGCAACAAATGAGAACCGCCCCGGCCAGCACGGTCGGGGCGGTTCTGCGTCTCCGGGTGTGGTGGCTAGCTGCCGGTCTCCACGTCGAGCAGCCGGAAGGCGTTGGGCACCAGCACGTCGGAGCCGGTGCGCCACCACAGCAGGGCGCCGCGGGTGCCGTTGGGCCGGCGGTTGGAGCCGACGAGGTGGTCGACCCGTTCGAGGGTCGCGCCGATCCGGTCCACGATGAGGAACTGCCGGAAGTCGCCGTAGGCCAGCAGGTAGTTGTCATCGGTGACCGCGGCATTGTAGGCGCCGTCCATGTTCGACTGTTCGTGCACGGGGCGGCCCAGCAGCGACGGCGGATTGTCCTGTAGCGCCGGAAATTTCAGTGCGCCGTTGGTGGTTTCGAGCTGGCGCAGGGTGTTGAGCACGGCCAGGTTCGCCGCCCACCGTGCACCGGCTTGGAACCGCGGCGGCAACGCGTTCTGCACCTTGAACACATCCGCGGCGCCCAATGTCTCCGGGGTGGTCGGCGCCACCAGCGGCACGCCCGGGTCGGCGGCCGCCACGGCGGTGATGAAGCCCTTCGGCTCCCCGACGCCCGACCCGGTGGTGTAGGCCACGTCGGACAGTTGCACGGCGGCGTCGATCAGCAGCCTTTGCAACTCGGCAATGAACCCGACCGCGTCCTGCTCCACCTCGAACGAGTACGGCACGAACGCGCTGCCGCGGTGAACCGGAACCGTGGGGTCGGTGAGCGTCGGCGTGGCATCGGAAGATTCCTCGAACTCATCCCGCCACTCCGCGGTGACACCGGCCGACGAGACACCGTGCCAGGAATCGGTGGCGATGGTCTCCACCCGGGAGATCTGCCGCAGCGACGAGGTCGAGCCGTCATTGCTGAGCAGGATGGCCGGGTCGAGCGACAACGGCACCATGCTGTCGCCCCCGTTGCCGGAACCGCCGATGCCCAGTGCCCGCTGATCATCCCGCAGCGCTTCCACGCGGCGGTAGGCCTCGGACTCCTCGGGGGTCCACCGGAGGTGCCCGTGAGCGCCGCCGGTGAACATCTTCGCGAACGCGCGTTCGTAGGCGGGTGCGCCGGTCACTTCGGCCCAGCGGGCCACCCATCCACGACCGTCGCCGACGAGCTTCTCGACCGTCTCGGCGCTGCGGGCCGCAAGGGTGCCCGCGGCCACCTTCTTGTCCAAGTTGGACAGCACGGCGCTGCGGGTGCCCTGGGCCACGTCACGGCCGTCGGAACCGGCCTCCAGCCGCACCCGGCCGGTACGGACACCGTCGAGAAGGTCACGCGCACTGCTGTCCCGCTCCCGCAGCCGCTCGGCGTGGCGGGTCAGCGCATCGAACCGCGCGGCGTCGGGGCCGGTGAGGTCGCCGTCGACGCCGTCGAGCAGCTCGGTCGCGGCGGTACGGGTCTGCTCGAGGGACATCTTTTCGATATCAACATCAGTCATGGGTTCACCAATCGAGTAGGGCCAGCCGCGCCTGGGCGACCGACCGGGGAATGAACAGGGATTGCTGCGAGCGCACACCGGCGATCTCGGCACCGGAGTAGGCCGGCAGGGCGGTCAGCGACACCTCACGCAGGCTGGCCTCGGTACGCACCATGACACCGCCCTCCATGCGGTGCCGGATGCCGGAGAAGCCAACCGAGAAACTGTCCACGGTTCCCGAACTGACCAGTTCGAGCGCGTCGTCGCCGTCGCGGGTCGCGGCGATCTCGAACGCGACGTGAAGTCCGTCTGTTTCCTCGCGCAGCTCCACAGCACGCCCGACCGGAAACTGCCGGGTCTGATGGTTGGCGAAGAGCCGGATCTTGTGCCCGCGTTCGCTGATCGAGCGGTCGAACGCACCGTAGGCGAAACTCTCCCGATAAGGCTCGCCACCGTCGCTGACCGTCGCAATCTGCCCGTAGGGCACTGCGATGCCGTGAACGGTACGACCCGAACCTGAGGACAACTCCGCAGAGCGGTAAAGAATCATTCGGTCACCAACCTAGAGACGTGCGTAATCGCTTGCGTCGCATGGTGACCGGGATAGCGCGGGTGGCCTCCCCTGAGGCTCCGAGCGTCTCGCGTGATACCGAGCTGGCACAAGCGTACCAAAGCGGTGTCATCGGCGACTGCCGTCGATTGTGGCCATCCATGCCCGCGGTGCGCGGATCAGAAGCTCGCCGCCGACGTACAGCTCGATGTCATTCTCGGTGCCGTCGATATACAGCGTGTACTTCTCCAGCAGCTCCTCGGCGGCCTCGGCACTACTGGCGGTCCGCTCGGCCCACGCACCGACGGCAAGGCACCACATCACCGATCTCTCGTTCTCCGTCAGCGCCCGCCGGCTCACCGCTCGGCCCAGCCGTCCGGCACGGTGTCGGGAACGTCGGTGCCGAACACCGCCAGCAGCGGGTCAGTGCTGCTCAGGTCGGCTGCGGCCACCAGCGCCAGGCGCCGGCCGCCCCACCGGAACTCCAGCACACCGTCCTCCACGATCATCCGGGTGCCGTGCTCGTTGTGGGCTTGGCAGTAGGCGATCCGTTCGGCGCGGTCGGCGGGGTCGAGTCCGGCCACGGCGGCGGTAATCAGTGCCCGGACTCGGGCCTGCAATTGGTCATCGGTCACGGTGTGCTCCTTTGCTGGTTTGTACCAATGGTCGTGTCACGGGACTTGAATTGCAGGAGAGGGATGGCCGGATGGCGGCGATGGGGTCTGGCGCAGCGGCCCGGTGCGATGAACCGGCACCCCCCGGGGGTGGGTTGCCGTCGAGGGGCGTGTCCGGGCGTAGACCCCGCCATCCAATGGCGAATCTCCCTCCGGTGTTTTCCTCACCGACCACCACCACCGCGAGCGGGTGACTGAGCCGGGATCCGGCCAGCGACTACGCCGGCGGGCCGCTTGGATGGAGTGAGACTGCCGTACCACTCACTGCACGGCGCCAGCGCTGGGCAGTGCTCGCAGAGCCCGACGGCTTGGCGATGGCGGGCGGCGACCGTGGTGGCGGGCTCGCCTTGCGTGGCCTCATCGAACAGGTGGCTGCGGCCACGGCACCGGGCGCCGGGCAACACCGGCACGCCCAACACCGCGAATAGGCTGCCGACGATCACTGCTCGGCCTCCTCGGGCCGCGGTCGCCGACGTGGTGGCGGTGGAACCATCAGCGTCGGCCTGCAATCGCCACAGCGCAGATCGTCGGCGAGACGGGTCTTGGCGAAGCAGACTGCGCAGAGCGGGCGGGCGGTTGTCATGCGGGGAGTCCTCTCGATTGAGTGAGGGTGTGCAGGAAGTCGACTGCGTCGGCGTGCAGGGCGGCCAGCACGTCGGCATCCAGATCACCGGGAGGCCAGTACCAGAAGTACAGACCTGCCTCGGCCGTGTCGGGTGGGTTACCGAGCCGCCGGTCGATCTGCTCGCAGATGGCGCTGATCTCGTCGGCCAGGACCTCGGCGGCGCTCGGGGCGATGTGGAGGTGTCGGGCGGCACTCATGCGGTCACCGCCCGACGTGCTGCGTTTGCTAGAGCGCGGGCGACCCGGTCGGTTTGGCCGGGACTGGTGGCGGTGAGCCCGCCAGGTGGGGCGGTCTGCTGCCTCTCACCGGGAAGTGGTGAGACTACAGGGGATTAGAGGGTGTCCCCGGCCTCCGTTGCTCCGCATTCGCGCAGGTCAAGTAGGGTGCCGTCTGTAGTCTCACCCTGTAGTCTCACCGGGCTGACGATGGCGTCTGTAGTCTCACCCTGTTTCCGCAGGTCAAGCCCTGTAGTCTCTGTAGTCTCACCGCTGTGGTGAGTGGCGTCTGTAGTCTCACCGCCGGCTGTGGCCGGAGCCTGGTCGACCAGTTCCCAGCGGGTGACCTTCGGGAATTTGCCGGTGTCCTTCGATACGGCCATTCCGGCGTTCGTCAGCTTCTCGAACAACCGGAACACCGAGGCGCGGCTGATACCCCGGTCGGCGGCGTAGGCCAGCGCATCTTTGGGCCGCACCGGGGCGTTGGCC
>JAUPKO010000282.1 GCA_030837395.1 Actinomycetota bacterium
GCCCCTGCCCGCTCACCGAA
Organism: Actinomycetota bacterium; assembly: GCA_030837395.1. Classification (GTDB taxonomy): domain Bacteria; phylum Actinomycetota; class Actinomycetes; order S36-B12; family UBA10799; genus JACJWR01. Next base: position 21 of record JAUPKO010000282.1, read on the forward strand.
ATCGCGCTGCTGGAGTTCCTCGATACCCGGGCCGAGGCGCTGACACGGGTCGGTATCGACGTGTTGGCAACCGGCGGTTTGCTGCGCCCGGCCCAGGTGCGCCGCCGCGTCTCGGCATCGGCTGGCACTGGCCAGCTCACCGCGGGCGCGCTGGCGCTCGCCGCCGAGGTGAGTGTGGACGGCGAGGTGCTCACCAAAGGTGAGATCGCCACCCTCGCGGACAGCAAGTCCGAGTTGGTGTCGGTCCGGGGGCGTTGGATGCGCCTGTCCGATTCCGACAGGGCCCGCATCGCGCGCATGTTGGCGGTTCTGGAGTCTGATCCGAGCGTCGCCGAGGCACTGGCGTCGGACGCCTTCGACGGCGCCGAGTGGGACGTCAGCGGGCTGACCGAACTACGTCCGGCGCGCGCAGCAGTACCGCCGCCTGAGGTGCGAGCAACGCTGCGCCACTACCAGCGCGCCGGGTTGGACTGGCTCACGTGGATCGAGGAGAACGGGGTCGGCGGGATCCTCGCCGACGATATGGGTCTGGGCAAGACGCTGCAGGTGCTCACCAGGATCGCCGCCGACCACCCCGGTCCGACGCTGGTGGTGTGCCCCGTGACGTTGGTCGACACGTGGGCTCGGCAGGCCGCCCAGTTCACCCCCCACCTGCGGGTGGTGGCCCACCACGGCAGCGACCGCGCCGACGCCGACATCCACACCGGGGCCGACATCGTGGTCACCACCTACGGCCTGCTGGCCCGCGATGACGCCGTGCGCCAGAGCTCCTGGCACCGCGTGGTGCTCGACGAGGCACAGGCCATCAAGAACCCCGATACCCGCGCAGCCAGAGCGGCCCGGGCCCTGATGACCACCCACCGACTGGCGGTCACCGGAACCCCGGTGGAGAACCATGTACTGGACCTGTGGAGTTTGCTGGCCTTCAGCAATCCCGGTCTGCTGCCGCGCCGTGCCGTGTTCAAGCGCCGATTCGCCGGCGTCGACCCGCAGGGCGAGGAACTGCGCATGCTGCGCGGGTTGACCGCTCCATTCGTGTTGCGTCGGCTCAAGAGCGACCCGGCCATCGCGCCGGACCTGCCCGAGCGCACCATCGTGCGCGACGACTGCGCGCTGACCAAGGAGCAGGTGGGCGCCTACGAGGCTGCCGTGCGGGTGATGATGCAATCGCTGGCCGAACCCGGCCTCAAACGCCGCGCCTCGGTGCTCGGATCCATTGCCCGGCTCAAACAGATCTGCGTGCATCCGGCGCTGCTGACCGAAAGCCGCAGCCAGTTGGCGGGGCGCTCGGGCAAGGTTGATCGGTTGACCGAACTCTGCTCGGAGATCATCGACGAGGGCCAGGCGGTAGTGGTGTTCACGCAGTTCGCGTCGTTCGCACCGGACCTCGCGGCGCACCTGTCCGCTGAACTCGGCGCCGAGGTGCTGACCCTCACCGGATCGCATAGCCGGACCCGTCGGGCGGCCACCGTCGAGCGCTTCAACGCCCCCGATGGGCCACCGATCCTGGTCGCCTCGATCAAAGCCGGTGGCACGGGTCTGACGCTCGTGCGGGCCAATCACGTGGTGCATGTGGACCGTTGGTGGAATCCCGCGGTGGAGGATCAGGCGTCGGACCGGGTCTGGCGGATCGGGCAGAAGCGCAATGTGGTGGTGCACACGCTGGTGTGCCCGGGCACGCTGGAGGACCGGATCGACATGATGCTGGCGACCAAACGCGGGGTGGCTGAGGCCGTCGTGGGTGCCACGGACAAGGCCGTGACGGAATTGACCGATGCCGAACTCACGGCTCTAGTGGAGCTCTCGCGCGATCGGCTGTTGACGTGAGCGCGCGGCGGCCCCGGTCCGATGACTGGTGGCGCGACGAAGGCCGTTGGCAGGCCAAGCCGCGCAGGGCCGTGGCAGGCGGGGTGGGCGTGGCCAAACCTGGTAAGGCGACCAGCGCCGAGGGGGTCGCCTTGGTCACCGGCGCTAATCGTGTGTGCACTACCGCCGTAGCCAGCCGCGCCCGCACCTACGCCCGGCACGGACAGGTGGTGGGAGTCGACCTAGGCGAGAAGACGGCAGTGGCACAGGTACAGGGCTCCGGCGACGAGCCTTACCTGTTGAGCCTGTACCGGCGCGATTTCGGCGACTACACGGCCGACTGCGACTGCCCGTACGGCTGCGGAGAGTTCTATTGGTGCAAACACGCCGTGGCGCTGGCCTACGTGGTGGCCGACATGATCGACCGGGACCTCGGGCTGTTGTTGCGCTGGACCGGGGACTCGGCCGCCACGGCCGGGGAGGTCGAGGCGGTGCGCATCGACGCTGACCGGCTGGCTCGGTTGGTGCGGCCGATCCCGTCCATCGACGTCCCCTCGCTCATGGCCGCCGCGGCCGAGGTCGCACCGCCGCCGGAGCGATGAGGCGGCCCGGGTTCCTGCCTGCCAGGCGTGCCGCGCCCGAATGATCACCGGCGCGGGCCACCTCACTCCTGCGTCAGCTGGCCACAGAGCCAGCGGCCGGCTGCGCGATCGGGTCCGGCGCCGATCGGCCCGACGCCACGCGGCTCACCGCGGCCACGGCCACGACGGCCAATGCGGGCCACCAACCCCAGGACATCGTCCCCGTGAGCGTCAGTACGACTACCAGCACCACTGCGCTGGCAAGACCAATTCTGACTCCGCGTTCGCTGGTGGCCACGGCCAGCGCTGCCGCCGCCAAACTGGCAGCGATCACCACCCAGTCCATACCCGGATTCACCAGTGCTACCAGGACGGCGGCGCCTGCCCCCGCTGCGACCAATCGCACCTCGGCCCGCGCGGGTGCCGCAACGGCCGGCTCCGCTGGTGTTGCTGCCGACTCCCCCGCCACCGGCAGCAGTCCGGCGAGCGCACTCGCGACAAGTGCAGCGAACAGCAGGGTCAACACCGCCAGGATCAGGCCCGCAGGCCCCGGGATGGCGTTGAGATTGGCCGGGATCACGAAGAACTGCACCGACGGCGCGATGATCGCCCCGCCGAAGAACATCAGCAGGCCGACGACGATCAGGATCACCACCAGGAACACCGCACCGAGCACCCGCACTGGCGACCACCCACCGAGGCGGTGCGATGCGGCGAGGCCGCCGTCGGCGGCTCCGAGCACAACGAAGGCCACTATCAGGCACACCACGGTCGCCACCGGCACACCACCGGTCCGGATGATCGGGCTCACCGCCTGGCCGATGGTGCCCAGCAGGAACCCCAACGCCAGTGACAGCAGGATCGGCACGATCAGCAGCCACACGGCCAGCGAGCCGATTCGCCCACTGGCCCGCAGCCCGTCCAAAGCCACGAGGAGGCCGGACACCGCCGCCAGCACCACCACCAGCGTGCGCGGATCCACCAGGCTGAGCATCGAGAGCGTCTGCGCCGCGGCGATGAGCATGGCCGCGGCCAGCCCAATGCTCACGACCACCCGGGTAGCGGTCGCGGCGCTGCCGGTCAGCGCAGGTGCACCGCGTTCGGGCAGCAGCATGCCACCCACCGGCACACACACCATGACCAGCAACAGCACCAGCCCGATGATCGTCAGGCCGTCCGTCACCAGCACCTGCGAGGCGATCACCGCATACAGCAGCACGGTGATCATGCCGCCGCGGGCCAGCGCGCCGGCCTTCGGCGCCTTGGCCGTGCGATACACCGCCAGCACGGCGAGCAGCAGGCCGACAGTGATCCCCAGCACCGCCTCGGGCAGGAACTCGCGGTTCACCGGTTCACCCCGGTGGCCGTGTCGGTCGTGCCCAACAGTTGGTTGGCGCAGTTGTCCGGGGCTGGCTCACCGGCCCACCGGGCCTCCATCCAGTCGATCACCGACGGCTGGGTCAGCCTGGCCTGGAAGTTCAGCGACGGATGGTCGTCGAAGGGGTACCGGACGTAGAACACGGTGTCCCCCAAGGCACAGCGAGACATCACCTGGGCGTGGGTGAACTGCGGCAGAATCGTCTTGTCCTTTAAGCCTTGGACGATCACCACGGGCATCTCCAGCGGCGTCGAACCGGGCATCGCCTTGCCCAGCGCAGTGACCAGACCCGAGGCCACCGGAGTGTTCAGCAACTGCGACAGCGGCACATCGACCACACGCTCGGCGAGTTCGCCACCGCAGTACTGGTCCAGGATCGCCATCTTCTCCTTGCCTTTGTCGCTGAGAATCTCCTCGAGGTTGGTGTCGCCGGGGTAGTTCTCGGCGAAGGACTTGGCGATGAGGAGCACGAACATGTTCTGTGAGGTGCTGGTGGGGTTGCTGGCCACGGCATCGAGCACGCCCTGGATGCCCGGCGTCAGCCCGGGGGCCAACGAGACGCCGCCGGCGATGTCCAACTCCGGGGCATACTCAGGCGCCAACTCCATGGCCGACAGCACCGCCTCGCCACCCTGCGACTTGCCGTACACACCGAGTTTGGTCTGGTCGATGGGCACCGAGCCGATGTTCGCACTGGGGGTGAGCACCGCCCGCATCGAGTCCAGGATTCCGCGACCTTCCAACGGGCCCACCAAGTAGGACGCCGGGCCCGGTGCACCGAGGCCGGAGTAGTCGCTGGCCACCACTGCCCAGCCCTGCTCGACCATGGGTTGGATGTGGGGCACGAAGTTGCTGTAGGCGGGAGTGTTGGGCTCCAGCGGGGTCTGGCTCATACCGCACGCTTGGCCGACGCCGGTGGTGCCGTGGCCGAAGCCGACCAGCGGGAAGCCGCCCGGCGGCGGATCGCCCGCCGGGACGGCGAACAGTCCCGTCACCGGGATCGCGTTGCCCTGCAGGTCCGTGGATTGGTAGAGGATCCGGAACAGTCGCATGCCGTTCGGCGCGTCGCCTTCGATCGGCTCGGCCTTCACCAGCGTGCCAGGTGCGCCGGGTTGCCACTGGCCGATGTCATAGAACGACGAGAGCGGCGGCGTCACGCTGGCCGACACTTCGCCGGTGAGGGCGGGGTCGATTTGGTAGGCGGGCGCATCGACGAGCGACGTTGGCGCGGCGGTGGCGAACAACAGCAACCCACCCACCAGTGCGGCTCCGGCCGCTACTCCTGCTGCGCCCCCGCGTGACAACACCACGATGTGCCTCCTGGGTTCATTGGCCCCGGACCCTAACACCCCAGGGGGGGAACATGCGCGCTGTCAGTTGGCGATCGACTCCCGACGCACGCATGTGGGAGGCTGGACCGGTGACCCAGAAGCAATACATCGCTGACGGCATCATCGTGTTGTGGGACAACGACCGGTGCATCCACTCCGAGCACTGCGCGCGCAACCTGCCGACGGTGTTCCGGCCCGGGCAACGCCCGTGGATCGATGTCGAGGGTGACTCGGTCGAGGCCATCCGGCGCACCATCGATGGATGTCCCAGTGGTGCCCTGGCCTACCGGCTGCCCGGCGATGAACTGGCCGAACCGTCGGAGGAGGCGGCCGAGGAGGACGTTGTGGCGGAGGCGATGGGGATCGTAGAGGAGTCGGCTGCCGAAGCTGTGAGCATCACCGTCGAGGCCGACGGTCCGTTGTTCGTCGAGGGGCCGGTCAGCATCGTCGCGGCCGACGGCACCGTCGTCCAGACGACCGATCGCGCTTGGTTGTGCCGGTGCGGGCACAGCGCCAACAAACCCTTCTGCGACGGCAGCCACCGCCGCAACAGCTTCAGCGATCCCGGGGTTTCGTCAGCGACGTAACCGGCGCGGTCCTGGCGCCGCTGCTACTCTGCCGAACATGAGCCGGGCGCCCGAGCCACGGGCCCGCGAGCGTTTTCCGGACCAACTCCGAGGCCTGGCGCTGCTCGGCATCGTGGTGGTCAACGCGCCCTACCTGGCGATCAGTTCCGATGGCTATACCGATGCGTCCCTCGCCACCCCTGTCGACGAGGCGGTGGCAATGCTCACCACGCTCATCGCCGAGGGCAAGTTCTACCTGTTGTTCTCATTCCTGTTCGGCTACAGCACGAACTTCATCGTCAAAGGCGGGGGCCCACCCGACCGCCGCAGGTATCGCCGGCGCCTCGTGGGCCTGGCGGTCATCGGCTTGGCCCACGCGATCTTCCTGTTCATCGGCGACATCCTGTTGTCCTACGCCATCCTCGGGTCGGGTCTGCTGTTGCTCACCCGACGACGGGACCGGATAGTGTATCGAGCAGCAGCCATCAGCGCGGTGGTGGGTCTGGCCTGGCTGGCCCTGGTCGCCGCGGAGGCCGCGCTCAGCAGC
>JAUPKO010000283.1 GCA_030837395.1 Actinomycetota bacterium
CCGCCGGCGATCTCGGGGCGGTCCAAAAACGCCAGCAGCGGGTGATGGCCGAAGGTCTTCTTCCAGGTCGGCGCCGCATCCTGCTTGTTGTCGGAATGGTCGAGCACCAGCGTGGCGTCCATGTCGATGTGCAGCGGCTGCCCGGCTGGCGGGGCTGCCCCGGCAGCCCAGGCCGCGGCCCGCGCCGCCGCACGGGCGTCACGAACCCCGGGTAGGTGCGCGGCGTCGATACGTTCGTCCACCAGTCGCCACATCGTCGTCGTGGAGGCCTTCGCCCCGAACACGTGCGCACGGTCCCCACACAGCTGGCCGACCCCGTCGATGCAGTCTGCCCCATCGGCCACCGCCGCGGCCAGATCGGCGAACACCGCCCCCGGAGCGTAGGTCCACGGACCCTTGTAGGTATCGGCCAAAACCTCGGTGACCTGCGCCGATAACCCGGTCAGGTCGGCCAGTTCCCGCACCAGGCCCATCCCGGCGTGCGACACGACCCCGCGGCCGTCCGCCGATACTTTCACCCGCCGCGTCATCGCGATACTCTTCACTTGCGAGGTGCCTTCCCGCTGGACGATCGAACCCTAGATAAGTCCGATTATCCGTTGCAGGACAGGCACTTTCGCGTATCAACACCCGGTTACACCGACATTGCACGAAAAATCCGGGCTAGGGCGACGCCGCCGGCGCCGAGCAGCACGGCCAGGGAGGTGAAGCCATCGGTACGGGCGTGCAGCCCGTCGGCGATCAGGGCGGCCGACCCGATTTGGCGTCCGACGCGGATGCGGTAGACCGCGACGAGTTCGTTGCCGATGAAGCCGACCAGCCCGGCCACGGCGACCCATCCGAGGTGTTGGATCGGAACCGGGTTGATCAGCCGGCGAACGGATTCGATGCCGGCGATGATGGCCGAGAGAGTGATCATCGCGACCACGAAGAGTCCGGCCAGGTCTTCGGCGCGGCCGTAGCCGTAGGTGTAGCGGCGGGTGGCGGCCTTGGTGCCCAGCGCGAAAGCGAACCACAGCGGGATGGCGGTCAGGGCGTCGGAGACGTTGTGGATGGTGTCGGCCAGCAAGGCTACCGACCCGGAGATCACGACGATTACCAGCTGCGCGATGGAGGTCGCTGCGAGCGCGAGGAGGCTAATCTTGACTGCGCGGATGCCCGCGGCACTGGATTCCAGGGCCCCGTCGATGCTGTCGGAGGCGTCATGGCTGTGCGGGGCGAAGATCTCCTTGATCGCTGCGCGCAGGCCTTTGGGGTGATCGTGGCCGTGATCTAAGCCGTGGTCGTGACCGGCGTGTTCACCGTGGTCATGTCCGACAGCCGCGGCGGGTCGGGCCTTGTGCATCATGTGCGGCGTCCCTTCGATCGGATCGGCGTGGGGTCGACGGTGGCGGGATGCAGGGTGGCCAGGTCGGCGGCGTCGCGGTGATGGCCCGGCACATCTGGTCCGGCGTGTTCGGCGTTGAACACCGCGTCGGTGACAAGTTGACCGATGTGGTCGTTGTCGAGGCTGTAGAAGATCGTGGTGCCCTCGCGGCGGGTCCGCACCAGCCGCGCCATCCGCAGCTTCGCCAAATGCTGAGATACCGACGGCGCTGGTTTGCCGATATGGGTCGCCAGGTCGTTGACCGACATCTCGCGGCTCACCAGCGCCCACAGCACCTGAACTCGAGTGGCATCGGCCAACATCCGGAACACCTCGACCACCAGATCGACCTGGTCGTCGGGCAGCCGACGACTACAAGCCCCTTTATCTGCATTCATGCGCAGATAATAGTAGGAGTATGGAGCGAGTGTAAAACGTTGATCAGGTGGTGGCCCGGGCCACGCGGGCGTGGGCCAGGCGCGATCACTGCGCCCCGTCATTCAAGCGTCGCTGATTCAGGCTGATCACCCGGCGGTCACTCATCGCGACGGCTCCATCCAGATTGTCTGCAAAGCAGCGTGTTTCGGCGATGCGGCGGGCCTCCACGGCGACCCCTCGACCACCCACGCCATGAAATCATTTGCCCGCTTCAACCGATCGGCGTCGCGAGTGTTCCAGGGGTTTGAGGCCGAATCCGATTCATCGAGATAGCCGGTTTGCGCGCGATAACGCCGCAGTGGCGTTGGAGGACGAGCCGAGTTTGGCTAGTTCGACGGTTGGCCATGTCAGCGTTAATGGGCCCCGGCCGACACGACGGGGGCAGCTTGATGCCCCGCTTACCCCATCGACCCCTAGACCAACACTCAGCAAACTAGTTTCCGGGTAGGCGCCCAAAGGAGCGGCAGCCATCCAATACGACAAGCTGCTTAGGAAGCCTTATCGCCGACGGCCGCTTTCAGCACGACGAATACGGCGGAATCGAATATGGAGGGTTACCAGTCGTCGAGATCGGCCTACGGTTTCCATTTCAGCTCGCTGAGCAGCGACTTCCCCGCGTTGCCTTGCTTGTCAGGCGTCCCAAGGATTTACCGCGTCGACGCCTGTGTCGGCGAAGTCGTCGATGTTTCGAGTCGCCA
>JAUPKO010000284.1 GCA_030837395.1 Actinomycetota bacterium
AGGATCGGCCCACGCGCACGGCCGGCACCTCGCCGGCATGAACCAGGCGGTAGACGGTCATCTTGGACACGCGCATGATCGACGCCACTTCGGCCACGGTCAGGAATCGGACCTGCGGCAGCGGCTCGTGCGTACTGTCGGCCATGCGCTCGTGTTCCTTTTTCTTGAGTCTGCAGCGGCTTCCCCTCCGCTGCAGTTGCGTCGCCACAGTAGTGTAGGTAGGTGTGGCTGCGCAGCCTTCTTGGCCAATTATCCATCCTGGCGGGTACGGCGGATCAGCCGGACGTCCGATGGCGGGGGACTTGGGTGGGGCCTGGCGGTCGGGCTCAGGGCCAGAGGGCTTGGGTGCCGTACCAGCCGGCGGTGGCGGCTAGGAACCCGACGATGACGCTGGCCAGGACGTTCAGCAGGGCTACGAAACGTGAACCCTCCTGCATGAGGCGCACGGTCTCGTAGCTGAAGGTGCTGTAGGTGGTGAACCCACCGCAAAAGCCGGTGCCGAGCAGGGCGACGACGCCGGTGGCCACATGCCCGACATGCGCGAGGCTGAGAATCACTCCCAGCAGCAGGGAACCGAGGACGTTGATCGTCCACGTCCCCCACGGGAAGACGCTGTCGTGCCTGGACTGGATCGCCTGGTCCAGCAACCAACGGCTCGGAGCCCCCACAGCGGCGCCCACCATGACCAGCAGCAGGGTCACGGGCGGACCCCCAGCGCACTCATGAGGACCCGCCCTTGGCTGGTACACCCACGTACTTCACGACCTCCACCGGGTCCAGAATCACCAACCCCTCGGTGATCAACTCGTCCAATTCCGGCAGGAAGGCCCTAACCCGCTCCTCCGTGTCGACGATGACAATCGCCACCGGCAGGTCGTCGCTGAGACTGACCAGACGGGTGGTGTGGATGCGTGACGATGCGCCGAAACTCTCGATGCCCCTCATCACGCTGGCACCGGCCAAACCTGCCCGGTGCGCCCGGTGCACGATCTCGGTGTAGACCGGATGGTGGTGCCACTGGCTGGTCTCGCCCAGGAAGATCGTCAAGCGCAGGGCACGGCCCTCGAGTTTCATGCGGTCCTCCTAGAGGCGTTGGTGATGCCCACCGCCCGGCGGGCCACAGTCAATCCGGTCCACGTGGCCAGGAAACCGGCGGCAAGCGTGCCGAACAGGTAGGCCAGCGCGATGGGTACGGCACCGGCCCGCAGCAGGGCGTCGATGTCGGCCGTGTAGGTGGAGAATGTCGTGTAGCCACCGAGCACTCCGACGCCCAGGAAGGGGCGTGTGTAGCGCCGGGGGCGCCACACTTCGAGCAGGAACACCATGAGGGCCCCCAGAAGCAGGCTGCCGGACACGTTCTCGACGAAGGTGGCCCAGGGAAACCCTCCCGCCGCGTGCGGCCAGCTGCTGGTGAGCAGGTAGCGGGCACCCCCTCCCACTGCGCCGCCAGCCGCGATCACAAGCGCGATATCCCACCGCCGACCGGCTCGGGAACGCTGCCGGAAGACATCCGGTTCAGGTGAGTCCGAATCGACCGGCAGATCCTGCTCGGCCGACCCCTCCGGCTCGGACATGGCGTCAGGCGTCGCGACGGGTGAAGACCGCCCAGGCGATCAGCAGCAGTGCCACCAGCAGGCCGAAGAACACTGCCGCGCTGAGCAGGAGGTCCTCTCCTGCCACGAACCGCGAGCCCGCGGACATCGGCAGTGCCTGCGGCAGCCACTCCCAACGCCCTGCCAGGAAGCCCGTGAGAAGGGATTCGACCAGCAGGGTCCACACGATCAGGATCACGATCGACAACGCCTGGTTGCGCGTGATGACCACCAGCGCGAAGGCGTACAGGCAGTAGCCGATGCCGAACAGCAGCGAACGACCGACGATCCCGAGGTTCTCGACGGTCAACGGCTCGAAGATCAGATTGGATCGGAAGCCGAAGGCAACGGCGACGATCACCAAGGCGGCCAGCACCAAGATGGCCAGCATCCACAGCGACGCCACCCACATCTTGGCCAGGAACACCCGCGTGCGCCGCGGGAAGGCCGTCAGGGTCTGCCGGATGAGGCCGAACCGATATTCACCGCCGAAGGCCATCGCAGCGAGCACCGACACTGGGATCAGCACGATGGGGTTGCTCACGGCGGCGAGCACGTCGCGCATCGGCACCGGGGCACCGCGCTGCCCGGACACTGGATCGATATTGGCCAGACCGGCCGTGAGCGCGGCGATGGCCGCGGCCAACGCCAAGGTGACCACCAGGATGATCCAAGTCGACCTGATGGTTCGGATCCGACGCTGCTCGTACGCGACCACGGCCATCAGTTGCGTCCTTCCTGTTCTGCGGCCGTCACCGGCGGTGGCGGCGGCACGTCCGGCAGCGCCAACCGTTGCACTTCCTCGACGGAGGTGTCCGGCAACACCACCCCCTGCGCCGCTCCACCCACAGCGAACTCCTGGTCCTCGCTGGTGAGTTCGAGGAAGGCCTGCTCCAGGCTGGCCGTGCGGCGGGTGAGTTCCCAGATCCGAACGTCATGATCATGTGCGAGGTCGCCGACGACCCGCGGCTCGATACCCAGCACCGACAGGCCGTCCTCGCCTTCCTGTACGACGCTGATGCCCTGGCCCGCCAGAGCCCGGCTGAGCGCATCGAGATCGGGGGTGCGCACGAAGACGTCGTTGCGGGTGCTGCGGGCCACGAAAGCTGGCATTGCCTCGTCCGCGACGAGTTTCCCCTTGGTGATGACGATCACGTGGTCGGCCATCAACTGCATCTCGTTGAGCAGGTGGCTGGACACGAACACCACCCGACCGCCCGCGGCGTAGTCCCGCAAGAAGTCCCGCAGCCATTGGATCGACTGCGGGTCCAGGCCGTTGGCAGGTTCGTCGAGCAGCAGCACCCTGGGCTGGGTCAGCACCGCCCCGGCCAACCCGAGGCGCTGCGCCATACCCAGGCTGAAACCCTTGGGCCGCTTGTTGGCCACCCCCCGCAGGCCCATGAGCTCCAGCACTTCATCCACGCGGGCATTCGGCGTGCCGTTGGCCGCGGCCAGCATCCGCAGATGGTTGCGCGCGGTACGGCCGGGGTGGAAACTCTTGGCATCCAAATGAGCGCCGACGACTTCGGCCGGCACCGGCACATCCGCCAACTTCAGGCCGTCCCAATGGGTAAGGCCGCCACCGCGGTCCAGGCCGATCATCAGCCGCATCGTGGTGGACTTGCCTGCCCCGTTGGGCCCGAGGAAGCCGGTCACGACACCCGGTTCAAGGGTGAAAGTCAGGTCGTCCACCGCGGTTACGTCGCCATAGGACTTGCTCAGGTTCATCGCCTGGACGGTCATGGCCTCACTTCCGATGGTCGGCGGTTGCAGCAGTGACCCGACGCCGTGCGCAAGGCCACTTTGGAGCGTAGCCCGGCCTCGACAGGATCCGCCGATGGCGCGCGGGTGTCGGGCATCGAGTCATCGTTACCCTGGGCACCATGCCCACCTACCAGTACCTGTGCCGAGACTGCGAGCACCGGTTCGACATCGTCCAGTCGATCCATGACGACGCCCTCACCATCTGCCCGGAGTGCGGGGGCACTATTCGGCGCGTGCTGCATCCGGTGGGCGTCACGTTCAAGGGTTCGGGGTTCTACCGCACCGACAGTCGCGAGAAGAAGAAGTCCAGCACCACCACCGCCCCGGCTGCCGGCAGCGGCGAGGGCAAGGGCACCGCCGCGACCACGAAAGCCGACGCCGCCACGGCATCCGACTCATCCAGCTCCACCAGCTCGTCGGAGACCAAGGCTGCACCAGCGGCGAAACCGAGCGGGTCGGGTTCGACCTCCAAGGGGTGAGCATCGGCGCCTGTGGATAACGCCGGCCGGGGCAGTCGTGATCCTGCCTAGCCTTGGTCGGTGAACCGATTCCTGCGGCGGCATCGCCGCGCCCTCGCCTTCCTGCTCGCGTTCCTCGGTGTGCTCATCGGCCTGTCCAGCGTGCGGGAACGACCCGCCACCTGGGACGCCTTGGTCGTGGCAGGTGACCTGCCGGCCGGGCATGTGCTCACCGATGCCGACGTCCAGAGTGTGCCCATGCCGCAAGCCGTGCAGCCCGACAGCGCGGTGACGGACCGGACCGCGGCGGTGGGCCGGGTGCTGGCGGGTCCCATGGCAGCGCAGGAGTTGCTGGTGGACGGCCGCCTGGTGGGCCCGAATCTGCTCGCCGGAAGCCCGCCAGACCACGTCGCGCTATCGGTCCGGCTCGACGATCCCGCCGAAGCCGCCTTCTTGCTGCCCGGGGACACCGTCGACGTGATCGCCGCCAGCAGAGGCTCCGTGCTGGCCGATGACGCCGCCGCTCCCGCAACCACCACCGTCGCCGCGGCCGTGCGGGTGTTGGCCATCCCCGGCGTCGAGGGGGCGCAGGCCAGTGGCCTGCTCGGCGCCGGCGGCGGTTCGTCGGCAGCGAGTGGCGCAGGTACGGTGATCGTGCTTGGCGTCCCCTCTCGCACGGCCGCGGCCATTGCCGGTGCGGCCGTCAACTCCCGACTGTCTGTGGTGATGCGTGCCTCCTGACCCGCGTCCCGGCACCCCCGCAGTCGTGGTGAGCCCGGACGGCCCCGCGTATGCTGGCGGACGACTAGCCTCGACGCAAGGGAGCACTGGTGGTCAAGGGATTCAAGGAGTTCATCCTCCGCGGCAACGTGATCGATCTGGCGGTCGCCGTCGTCATCGGCGCGGCCTTCGCCGCCCTTGTGACGGCCTTCACTGATGCTCTGATCACGCCACTGATCAACCTCATTCTCGGCGGCGGCGTCGACGCCGGTCAGTTCGAGGTGAACGGTCAGGTGTTCGACATCTCGCTGCTGATCAACGCGATCATCACCTTCATCATCACGGCGGCCGTCGTGTATTTCATCTTCGTGGTGCCGATGAACAAGTTCAAGGAGCGGACGGCCAAGAACGCGGACGATGCCGACGAGGAGGAGGTCGACGAGCAGGTGCTCCTGCTGCGGGAGATCCGCGATGCCTTGAACTCCGGGGCGAACCCGGCTGCGGCCGCGCCACTCAGCCGTGATGTGGCGGGCGATCCCGCAGGTAGTCCTCGTCAGTCCGACTCGAGTGGGCCTGCCCCGACTGCGTGAGCTCGTCTCCGGTGACGTCGGGCAGGATCCCGTCGAGGGCCTGCCGCAACCGCCGCCGGGCAAGGTCGGGATCAGTCGGCGAGTCGGTTGTGGACTCGTGAGCATCCCGGTTGCTGAACTCCATACCGTCACCTCCGGTGCCCCCACGCGGCGCGCGGGGATCGACGCGGGCACCATAGTCGCATGACTGGTCGTGTGATCCTCTTCGGTGCCACCGGCTACACGGGGCACCTCACTGCCGAGGCGCTTGCTCGCCGGGGGGTGCCCGGCACCGTGCTGGCGGGCCGCAACGGTGATCGGCTTCGCCGCCTGGCCGAGGCACTGGAGGATGCGCACTCCTGGGATTGCGAGATCGCCGAGGCCGACGTCACCGATCCGGCGACCGTCGCCGAACTGGTGGACTCCTCGGACGACATCCTCATCAGCACCGTCGGGCCCTTCACCCGATTCGGCAAACCGGCGATCGAAGCGGCAACAGGGAGCGGCGCCGTCTACATCGATTCGACGGGCGAGCCGCCGTTCATCCGACGGGTGTTCGACCACTACGGCCCCCGCGCCCGGCGCACCGGAGCATCGCTGCTGACGGCGTTCGGCTACGACTATGTCCCGGGCAACCTCGCGGGGCTGCTGGCGATTCGGGCCGCGACCGCCGACGGTTTTGTGCCCAGCCGCATCGACATCGGCTACTTCGTGCGTACCACCGAACACACGGAGCGCACCGTGAGCGGCGGTACGGTCGCCAGTTCGCTGGCGATCCTCACCGATCCCGGTTTCGCCTGGCGCGACGGCGCCCTGATCGCCGAACGCCCCGGGGCGCACGTTCGGTCGTTCACCATCGATGGCAAGCAACTGGACGCCCTGTCATTGGGCGGCACGGAGCACTACGCGTTGCCGCGCATCGACCCCCGCATCACCGATGTACGGGTGTTCCTGGGCTGGGCCGGGAATCGCACCCGTGTGGTGTCGACGCTCGGGCGTGGCCTGGAGCCCCTCACCCGCCTGCCGATCCTGCCGGGCGTCGCGACCAGCCTGGCCAATCGGGTGGCGCCGGGCTCCACCGGCGGACCTTCCCCGGCCGATCGCGCACGCACCCGTTCGCTCGCGCGGGCCGAGGCCTTCCTCGGTGACCGGCGGGTGGCCTCGGTCACGGTGGTGGGCCCGAGCCCCTACGACCTCACCGCCGACCTCTTGGCGTGGGCAGCCGACGAGGCACGCCGGGGCGCGCTGGGCACCGGCTCCAGTAGGCGCGCGGGCGCACTGGGGCCGGCGGATGCCTTCGGCCCGGACGCCTTCATCGAAGGCTGTCGCAGCCTCGGCCTGGTGGCCTCCACCAGTGAAGGCCGCCCCGACTAGGCGGCGCGCCCGGTCACTCCGGCGGCACGCCCTCACCTACGGCTGCCGCGCGAGCGTTGGCCCGCTTGATGCTCGAGGGTTGCCAGAACCCAAGCGCGAACAGCGGAATCGCCGACCACTCCAGCAGATACTGGCCCAGCCCCTCGGCGTCGATCAAGCAAGCGACGAACACCAACGCCCACCAGAAGGCGAATCGCAGCGGATACCACCAGGGCGACGCAACGACGCCGCCGACGTTGAGTTCGGGCCGGCTCATGATGAGGTGGATCATTAGCCCGAGGGTGATCGAGATGTACAGGACCACCGCCGAGTAGAGCTGGAAGCCGAGCACCGGGAATCCCGAGATCTCGTAGATCGCGATCGTTGTGAACGGGATGAGGACGATTCCGAGCAACCACAAGATGTTGATCCACAGCAGCACCGGCGTCACCGTACGCACGAGGAACCACACCTTGTGGTGCACATTCCAGTAGATCGCGATGATGAAGAAGCTGAGCAGAAAGGCACTGAACTGCCCGCCGTACTTGGACCACAAGGCGCCCAGGGTGGTGACCGAGGACAGGTCGATGTCCAGCAGTGGGAGCACCAACGCGGTCATGGCCACGGCCACGACCGCATCGCTGAAGGCCGCGGCCCGGCCCGGGTCGCGAACTGGTGGCGCGGTGGTCTCGACCATGCCCCCTATGGTGTCAGCCACGGCACGAGGTCGCAGCCTGCTCGACCTACCGCAGGGTGCCTTGCTCGCGCAGGTCCTCGGCCAATTCCTCGTAGCCCGGCCGCAGGATCACCAACTTCCACGAGTCGGGTTGAATCGCGACCACACAGCCGACGGCACTCTCGTAGGGCGGGTCACCGGCGTAGCACGGCGCCAACGCACGCAATTGGGCCTGGTCGACGGCCGCGCCCTGCGTCGGCAGCCTGGCATCCCCCGCGACCCCGACCGTGCAGAGCGCGAGGGCGACGATGCCCGTCACCAGGCTGAGCCGACCTGTCGAATTGGGCCAACCGGCTGGGCGTACTCCGATCGCGCGCACCATCACCAGCAGCGATGCGAATAGCAACGGCAACAGGTAGCGCTCGACGTTGCGCGGTTCCAGCAGCGAGGCTCCGTCCCCCGACCGCATTCCGATCAGGGCACCGGAGACCGCCGCCGCCAGGCCCACGAGCAGCCAGGCCCACGAGGGTCCGCGCCAATCGACCGCGGCGAGCACCAGCAGCAACACGATCAGCACACCCCCGGGAACCAGCCACACCGACGTGGGCCCGATGCCCAGGTGCGCCATGAGGTTGTCCCCCAGGATCAGCGAACCGCCCCACCGCTGGTAGAGGAAGGCCGGCAGATCGGCGAGCACCACGTCGTTGCCCTCTGCCCTGCCCCCTGCCACGGCCACGACGCCGGCCACGACCGCGGCCGCCAACACCAGCCCCGATCGCAGCCACAGGTAGCGCGTGCGCGGGCCCACCAGCAGCCGCCACAGCACCACCGGCAACAGCAACACACCCGACGGGCCGGTGAGCGCGACGACCGCCACGAATACCAACTCGGCCACCCGCCCGGCCCTACTTCTCGGCTCCGGCAGTGCCAGCACGATCAGCAGTGAGCCGAGAGCCCACCAGTGCAGATTCGTGATGTTGCCCTGTGTCTCGAACGTGGCCGGCAACAGCACGATCAGCAGCGAGAGCAACAACCGGAACGGCCACCGACCGAACAACGCCCCCGCCCGACTTTGCAGCGGGATCGCGGCCAGCGCGCCCACCACCAGGGCACTGGTGAGGTACAACAGCACCGGCCACCAGGTCGCCGGCGCCTGGCCGATCAACCAGGCCAGGGAGCGTTGCAGGGGCCAGAACTGGCCCGCGTAGGGCTCAAGGATCGGGCCCAGGCCGCTCCAGGCCTGGGCCATGAACTCCTGGCCGTCCTCAGCCCAAATGGTCGACTGGGTCAGCCCCGTCGGGCGGCGTAGGGCGACGATGGCGGCGAGCACGACGACGGCCAGCGCCGTGGCCCCGGCGCGCCGGGGCCAATCCGACCGCTCAGCCCTCAGGGAGGTCACGCGGCACCCCGTCGCGCCACACGACGATCTTCCAGTCGCCGG
>JAUPKO010000285.1 GCA_030837395.1 Actinomycetota bacterium
CAACCGGAACAGCCGCGGCGGCAGATCGCCTCGGCGCTCCAGATACAGCGCGTAGCCCGGGTAGATCGCCACCAGTCGGTCGAACACCGCCTGCCACTGCTCGCCTTCGATCAATTCCGCGCGCACCGGCAGCGTCACCCCGGCGACCTCCACCCCGGCCTCCGGGTGCGCCATGAGGTTGGCCGTCCACGCCGGGTGCTTGGGCTGGCCGAAGTTGGTTCCGACCACGATGAAGTCGTCCCCGTCGCGGGCATAGAGCAATGGGTTGCTGCGCGCCAACCCGGATTTGGCCCCCGTGCTGTGCAGCACCATGCCCGGCAACCCATACATCGTGCGCATAAGCGAGCCGTCGCCGATCCGACTGATCGCCGGGTCGATCTTCGGGCCCAGTCTGCGGTAGATGCCGATGAACCACTGCTGCGGGCCCACCTTGAGCAGCACCGAGTGCAGCAGACCGCGCGGGGCACGGGCATCGAACTCGTTGATTCGGTTGAGCTTCTGCCGGTTGGTCAGCGCAGGCACATCGGTCATGACCGAGATCGTGCCACATGAACGCTCAGCGATCGTCGCCGAACGCCGTCTCAGGCAGCGATCGGGCGTTGTACTCCTCCAGTCGCCACCCGATCGTCCCGGCCGCATCCGGGCGTTCGCTCAGCACCGACCACGCGCAGTTGGTCAGCACCCCGAGGATCGACCAATGCTCCACCGGCAGCCGCAGCAACTCGCCCACCGCCGCCCGCGCCGCGCCACCGTGGGTGGCCACCACCAGCGTGCCACCATCCGGGATATCCGCCAGCGCCTCGTCGATCGCAGCCACCATCCGCGCCGCCACCTCGGAGCGCCGCTCGCCACCGCCGGGGCGAAGGTCTGAACCGCCTGCCCACAGCGCCAATTCGTCGCTGTATTTGGCCACCAACTCGTCGCGCTCGAGCCCCTGCCAACCCCCCGCGTATGTCTCCCGCAGGCGCTCGTCCAGCATCACCGGCAACCCCGTCAACGCAGCCAAGTGCCCCGCCGTCACCTGCGCCCGGCCGAGGTCGCTGCTGATGATGGCCGTGGGCGGCAATTGCGCCAACTGCTTGGCCGCGGCCGCCGCCTGCGCCAGACCGGCCTCGTCCAATGGCACGTCCAACTGACCCTGGAACCGGTGATCGAGGTTCCACTGCGTGCGGCCGTGCCGCCACAGGACGAGCCGCCGATTCACGCCTGTTCTACCCTCACCGCGCTGACCGCTTCGCCCCCCTCACGGCCGACCTCCGGCAGAGCGATGATCGGGCAGTCCTTCCACAGCCGCTCCAGGCCGTAGAACTGCCGCTCCTCTGTGTGTTGCACGTGCACCACGAAGTCCAGGTAGTCCAGCAGCACCCAACGCCCACTGCGCTCACCTTCGCGGCGCACGGGGTCGACGTCGACCGCGTCGAGAGCGGCCTCCACTGCGTCCACCACAGCCTTGACCTGACGGTCGCTGTGGGCAGAGCACAGCAGGAAGATGTCGGTGATCGCCAGTTGCTCGCTGACGTCGATGGCCACGATGTCTTCGGCCTTCTTGTCGGCTGCGGCCGTGGCGGCCAAAAGCACGAGGTCGATGGCGCGCTGGGTTGCTGTCATTGGTCCGAGGATGTCACAGCGTCCGACACCGCGGGCGAGGCGGTCCCGGTTGCCGCCGGTGTTTCCGTGCCGGTGGCCGTGGGCGCCGGTGCCAGCAGCACCGTCACCGGCGCGCCCGGGGTCGCTGCCGGGTCGACCACCACCGTTGAGGCGGGCAGTCCAATCGTCTGCGCCACCCGCTCAGCCTCCGGCACGAGGCCGATCGACATCGCCGCCACCAGACTGTTCGGCCGCGCCGGCGTCGGTCCGGCCCAGACGAACCGCTGGCCCGCGAGCGTGAGCTCCGAACGCGCCTTCTCAACCGCCGCCGTGGTCGCACCGGCGCGATACACCCGGACCCGCAGGGGTGGTTGGTCCGCGGCGATCACCGATGCCGGGAACAACGTCGTCACCTGCGCCGCCGTGGCCGCGGGATCGATCCAGGCCAAGGGCAACGGGCCGAACGCACCGGGCGTGACAGGCAGTTGGGCCGAGGTCATCGCCGACGCGCGGTAGACCTGACCGGCCGCGACCAGGAAGTCCGCGAGGTCGGCCAGCGATTCGGTGGTGCGCGCCAGCGCCCCTAGGCCACCGAGGATCGCGCGCATCTGGTCCGCGCTGGCGGGCAACTCGGCCAGCACCGCCTCCCAGATCACCTGGAAGCGAGCCTGCCGCTCGCTCTCGGGTTGACCGGGCCCGAGGTACAGCGCGTACACGGCAGCCGATGGCCCGTCCAGGGTGCGCTCGCCCAGCGGCACGATCGTGGTCACATTGCCGTAGCGATCCCGCACGATCAACGGTTGCGGCACGTCGATCGTCACCCCGCCGACCGAATCCACCAGGCCGGCGAACGCCAGCCGATCCATCACGAAAGTGTCGGCCACCGCCGCGCCGGTCTGGTTGGACACCAACGGTGCCGCCTGCTGGATCGGCTTGAAACCCGTGAGCCCCAGCGTCTCGTCGCGGCCGTCGACCAGGTCGACCACGAGGTTCTGCGGCAAATACTGTTGCGCTCCGGTTCCCGCCCTGGTGTCCAGTCCCATTACCACGTTGTCGACGTTGGTCAGCCCGTCGTCGCGTAGCTGCACCAGCAGTGTGGGGTTGGCCGGCAACGAAGTCGTCGGTGACGCCGTCGGGTCGGCCAGCGGTTGCCCGCCGCCGGAATTGCGGATCACCACAGCCATGGCGATCAGCACGACGGCCAGGATGACCAGCGCGATGACACTGCGGCGACGGGAGGGATGACGCACCGGCATCAGCGGTACAGGCCGTTCTTATCGATGTACGCGGCGACGTCGGCCGGCACCAGGTAGTCCAGGGTGAGCCCGGCCGCCACCCGACGACGGCATTCGGTGGAGGAGATCGCCAACGCACTCACCTCCAGCATCGTCACGGCAC
>JAUPKO010000286.1 GCA_030837395.1 Actinomycetota bacterium
AGTTGGTCCAGACGTCGGCAAGGACGTACGTGGCGCACCATCGAGCTCCAGCGTCCTTCTGATACTGGAGTTCCTTGGTGATGGGCTCGATGAAGGTCGGGGGGATGGCGTGGCTTACGTGTGGCGCCGAGGACCAGCGGCTGGCGGTTGTCCAATCTGTGGGACAGACGCGAGTGAGAACGGCCGACAGATAGCGCTGTCGAATCTCAGGGTCCTGTGTGAGGGCGGAGATCGCGGATTCGACGTGGTCACCAAGAGTGGTCTTCGCTGCAATACCGACCGCGTTTACTCGGAGTGTTGGATCGTGGCTATCGGTCATCCATGATGTCAAGGAGGTTGGTCGGATTCCTTCAGCGGAAAGTAGGGAAGCCACCGTCAGATCCACCGCATGAGACGTCTGAACAGTGGTCATCCGGTGAGCGTCACCGGACAGGATGTCTGCCGCGATGCGGTCAGCTAGGGTCAAGTCCTCCCGATCGAAGAGCCCAGAGGCCAGGCTGGCGGTGGCCAGGCCACCCGCTGCGACAAAAGCGCGTCGTGTCATTCGCATGTAGGCGACGGTATCCGGCTTCACGATATAGGGAACCAAGATGATGTCGCCGGTTACGATTGGCGACATCGTGCTGGAGGCAAGTTCAGCAGCGGCTAGACGGGTTTGATGAGCTTGATCATGTTCGACGGAACGGGCTGCGATCGCGAAGTCCCACAGTCGCGCCATCAGTCCGTCGGTGTCGAGCACGGTATCGCTGACCTGGGCGAAGTCACGATCCTCAGGTAGCCGTTCTCCTAACTCGACGTGAGACAGGTAGCCCCTGTGAACGACCCGCCCCGCTTGGCGGTACAGCAGGCATAGTCCGCCCAAGGAGAGCCTTGCCCTCTCCCGTGCATGACGGAGCTCGGCACCGAACAGATGAGCGCCGGATACGGTTGGCTGCAGGTCACGAGGTCTCTGGCCCATGCGGTCCTCGGTCTTTTGTCGGATGTCGCCCAACGTCGATGGCAACACCATACGACTTCCATCGAAGTTGCCGCACTTGTAGGAATGAGTCAGAAGGGTGATTCGCCCTTCTGACTCGGTGGACTGCCGTGCGCTTCTGCGAGAGTGATCGACCACACAGGATGGGGCTCATGAGTGCCTCGGCGCATTACTCGTCTTGGAAGAGTTCGCATCGGTCCACGAGTCCTTCCTTGCATCGATCCGACAGCGTCATCGGTACAGAAGCGGCGACGTGCGTTGGGGGACGGAGGCACATCCGGTGAGAGAGGTACCAGTGGTCAGAGAGAACGACGTCTGGTGGGACAGGAGCGTTCTGGGCGGTCCGAGTAAGGGCAGCCTTGAGCTTCTTCCGAGCCCGCTATCAGAGCTGCCGGCCAGCCCTTCGGGAGTGTGCAACGTCTGGATGGGTGGGATGGAGAACGATGCGGCCGACCGGTGGGCGGGGGAGGCGGTGTCGCGGGTGTGGCCGGGGGCGGTGGTGACGGTGAGGGCGTGCCGGCGGTTCGTGGTGCGGGCGGTGCGTCGAATGACGGAGTTCGGGACGTGGCAGTTCCTGGATGTGGGGTTGGGGTTGTCGGTGGGGCCGCAGGTGCACGAGGTGGCGCGGCGGATGTACCGGGACGCGCGGGTGGTGTACGTCGCGCAGGATCCGGTGGTGGTCGAGCGGGGGCAGAGGGCGTTGTCGAGGGACCCGAAGGCGGTGATGGTCCGTGGTGATGTGCGGGACCCGGCGGCGCTTCTGGCGGATCCGGTGGTGACCGGTCATCTGGATTGGACGCTTCCGGTGGGGGTGGTGCTGGGGGACGCTCTGCCGTTCGTGGGGCCGTCGGACGATCCTGCCGGGATTGTCGCGGCGTTGCGAAAGGTGATGATTCCCGGGAGCGGGGTGGTGATCTGTCATCCCGTGTCGTGTGGAGGTACGGCGGCGGCTCGGGTGTGGCGGGAAGCGGTAGGGCCGGTGTATCCCCGCTCGGTGGAGGAGATCGAGGGGTTCTTCGAGGGGTTCAAGGTGTGGGAGCCCGGCGTGGTACGTGCGGACCTGTGGCGGGTGCCGGGTAGCCGAGGTTGGACGAAGCGGCCGGGGTGGGCGGACGTTCTGCGGTACTCACCCGCCCGGCAGGGCGGGGTGTGCGCCGTGGCGGGGGTGGGGTCCCTGCACGGTGCCCGTGTCAGGAGCGCGCCCATGCCGCCTTCCGGCGACGTCGGGGGACGGACTCCGGAAAGGATGAGGTGATCACGGTGGAACGTGGCACGGGAAACGGGCCTGGACGGGTCTTCGTGTTTGACAGCGTCCTGGACGGCGATGTGGAGGGGATGTCCGCTCGCACACGGGCCTGTTACACGTGGGCGCGTCTGCGGGGTGTGGACGTGATCGATGAAGTGATCGCGTGGCCGTCGGAGATGGCGGCCGGGCACACGCTCGCGGTGCGGTCGGCGGTCCAGAAGTGCCGTTGGCATGGGGCTGCGCTGCTTGTGCACTCCACGCGGATCCTTGAGCCTGCCGGTGTGACGCTGCCGGACCTGGCGGGGATCACGGTGGTGTCGGTCAACGTCCCTTGCCCGTCCACCTGAGGGCGACGTCCTGAGACTGGCCGGACCGCCCCTGTTCCGGCAAAGGGTGGGGGCGGCCCGGTGCGGGGCTCGTTAACCCCGGTATCGAATGATACCGGGGTATTCGTGCTGATTGCCCGATATCCCCGGTGTGACGGGCCGGGAGGGGTCTGGACATGGCAGCAAGTGGGGGGATCGGATTGCCAGAGGATGCCTCGGGCGACCTCTGGAGCGGATCGTGGCTGGTGGGACTTCCTGGAGATGATCTAGCCGGTGAGGTAGTCCGGCTGATGGCGGCCTACCGCCATGGTCGGGTGCAGGCGGAACGAGTGCGTGCCGTGATGCCCACCAGTACTCGAGGGGCGGATCACGCCGTGGTGCTGGGAACCGTGGACGCTGAGGGACGCCCTGCTGTGCGTATCCTCCCTGGCTTGTCGGTGCTCCTGGACGAGGCCTCGGCCGGGGCCTGTCGCGATCGACGACCAGATGGACCCGGACATTCACCGGGCGAACAGGGGCAAGTCGGCGACGGTGGGCAACGGACCCGATGATGCCAGTCCCTGGAAGGGTCCGGCGGCCTGGCGTTCGCGCCGGGACCGGCGCGTGCGCCGCATGCCCGGCGCGAGGGCGCCGGGCCGCCCGGCCCCGGTAGGGGCCGGGTCTTGAAGACGTAATGGGAACTTGTTACAGCTGCGGGCCGGTCGTGGTGGTGGTGAGGGTGATGCGGTGGGGGTCGAGGCGGGTGTGTTCGTGTAGGAGGGGCCGGTGGTCGGTGCCGTGGGTGGTGCGGGTGTGCAGCAGGAGAGGGGCGCCTTCGGGGAGGGCGAGGGTGGCGGCTTCGTCGGGGGTGGGCATGCGGGCGGTGATCGTGTCGTGCCAGGTGAGGGTGTGGCCGACGGCGGTGAGAGCGGCATAGAGGGTCGGGAGGGGGGCGAAGGGGTCGGCTTCGATGCCTGGGGTGTCGACGCAGACGGCGAACGGCACGAACACGGTGTGGGCGATGCGGGGGGCACCGACGGCGGGAGCGTCGTTCGCGGGGGTCAGGAGCCGTTCGTGGGCGAAGAGGGGTTCGCCGTCGTCCAGGGCGAGGGTCCGGGCGAGCGGGCCGGTGGCGGTGGTGCGGTAGCGGATGGCGTCTTCGACCGGTGACCAGGCGTCATCCCAGGTGGTGAGCCTGTGGGATGTGGGGTCGTGGGTGACGGCGGTGTCGAGATCGATGGGGCCGGTGGAGGCGTCGCGCACGCGGGTGCCCCGGCCGTGTTCGGTGATGACCAGTCCGGCGGCGCGTAGGGAGCGGACGGCGGCGCGGGCGGTGATCCGGGAGACGTGGTACCGCTCGATCAGAACCGTCTCGCTGGGCAGGGGCGCGCCGGGGGCGAGGTGCCCGGACTCGATCTGGGCCCGGAGGTCCTCGGCGATCTGCTCGTACAGGGGTAGGCGTGCCAGGAGTGTCTTGGCGCTCACCCCGCCTGGCGTGGTCCCGGGTCGTTCGGGGACCTGGTCGGCTACCGCTGGTGCTGGTGTGGGGGTGAGCCGGTCGCTCATGGCGGGGTCGTCCTTCCCTGCGTCCTCACCGTCGTCGCGGTGGGTTGTGTGTCGGGGCGGCTAGGCCGCTGGATCACCCGGGGTGATCGTCGCACGCTTGCCCGAGACTCCCTCTCGGTTACTCAAGCACTCGTCATCATAAGCGGTTGACGTTCCGCAGTCCAGCGTGATCTACTGCCACCACTCGTCATCATGAGATGCGGGGCCGTTGTGATACTGAATGGTGGTGGTGTGGATGAGGTCGATTCCTGTGAAGGAGTCCGCGTTCGCGGGTCTGGTGTGCGTGATGGCGCCGGAGGCGAAGCTGGTGGACATCGATACCGGTGAGGTGAAGAAGGACCGCCGGTCGGGGCAGCCGATGTGGACGGTCGGGGTCTGCGCGATGCGGGGCCGGGACTCTTCGGTGATTCAGGTGACGGTCGTGGGTGAGCCGTCCGGGCTGGGGGTGGGTATCCCGGTCCGGGTGGTGGGTCTGGAGGCCTCGCCGTGGGAGCGCGACGGCCGGTCGGGGATCGCGTGGCGGGCGGAGAAGATCCTCCCGGCCGGGCCTGGTCTGACGGGTTCGGGGCGGGCCTCGGGCGGGAAGGAGGATCAGTGACCATCTCCGTGACGGGGCTCCTGGGCTCCCCGACCGCGACCGCGTCGGCGGCTGGTCGGCCGTGGCTGGTCGTGGTGGTGATCACGGCCTGCCTGGTGGTGATCGCTGCCCGGTGGTGGGTGGGCCGGTGGCGTGACCGCCGTCCTGGCCTGTGGTGGCGGGTGGTCGGGGCGCCGGTGGCGTTGTGGCGGCTGGGGTGGACGTGGCGGCCGTTGTGCGAGAGCGCTGATCTGGTGGCGCCCTCGCGCGGGAGTGGCCGGTACGGCGTTCTCGGCGGCCGTTCGTCCGGTGGCGGTCTGCTGGTGCGGGGGCAGCCGCTGCGGGTGGTGGCCCCTCGCCGGTACGGGGTGCGGGTCACCGCGAGGGGGTTCACCGTCTTGGTGCGCATGTTGCCGGGGCAGGTTCCCGACGACTACGCGGTGGCGTGCGAGGCGATGGCGCACACCTGGCGCGTGCATCAGGTGAGCGTGTCCTGTCCTGCTCCGGGCCGGGTGGCGTTGGACGCGGTGGGGTTCGATCCGCTGCGGGCCCCGGCGCCCGGCACACAGAGGACTCGCCGCAGCGCGGGGGCGGGCCTGCGGGCGGTGGGGGCGCGGTGGCGGGCCGCGCTGGTGTGGTGGCTGGCCGTGGGCCTGCTGCGTGCCGTGCGTCCTGGTCCCGTGGCGGCGGACGGGGCGCGGGCGGTGCTGGCGGTCGGGGTCGGGGTGTGTCAGGACGGCCGGGCCTGGGTGATCGACCTGGCCCGGCGTCCGCATCATCTGGTCACCGGGGCCACGCAGTCCGGCAAGTCCACGCTCACTGTCGCCCTGGTCGCGGCCCTGGCCCCTCGACCGGTCGCGTTGGTGGGGATCGACGCCAAGGGCGGGGTGGAGCTCGGCCCGTTCACCGACCGATTGAGTGTGCTGGCCACCACCCGGGCGCAGGCGGCGGGGGTGCTGGAAGCCCTCGTTGACGAGGTCCTGGACCGGATGATCACCTGTCGTGTCCACGGGGTGCGGTCGGTGTGGGACCTACCCGGTCCGGTGCGGGTGTCGCCGGTGGTGGTGGTCGTCGACGAGATCGCGGAACTGTTCCTGCACGCCGGGGACCGGGCAGGGAAGGAGGAGGTCTCCCGGTGCGTGACGGGCTTGGTGCGGCTGGCGCAACTGGGCGCGGCGGCCGGAGTGCATCTGTGGGTGGCCGGGCAACGGTTCGGCTCTGATCTGGGGCCGGGCGCCACGTTGTTGCGGGCCCAGTTGTCGGGCCGGATCTGTCACCGCGTCACCGACACCGAGACCGCGACCATGACCCTGGCGGGGCTGCCGGTCGCGGCGGTGGAGGCGGCCTTGCGGATCCCGGTGGACCTGCCCGGCGTCGCCGTCACCGGGGACGACACCGGTACGTGGCAACGGGTCCGCTCCCACCCGGTCCCCCTGGACGACGCGGCCGTGCTCGTACGGCGTCACGCCGACGCCCGGGTGGACCTACCCGCCCTGACCGCCGCCGTGACCACGGGGAGCAGGTGATGCCCATGATGTCGTTGACGATCTCGGCCCTGTTCGTGTTCGGGCTGGCGACCTGGGTGTGCTGGCGCACCTACGGAATGCACACCCTCCACGGGCTGTGCGCGGCCCTGTTCGGATTCTTCGTCGCCCAATCCGGCCTGGCCCCGGCCGTGAGCTCCCTGGTGGCCCGGGTCTTCGCCTGGATGGCGACGTGGCACCTGTGACCGGACACGCACCACGATCGGGGGGACACCAGGAATGACCTTCAACAACCACGATTGCCCCGTCTGCAAAGGGCTGGGCGACAAGCCCACCAGCGGCAACGCCATCAACCGTCGGGTGATCCGTTGCCGACGCTGCCGGGGAACCGGCCTCATCTAGTCCCTCTCGACCGGGCCCTGCCGGTGCCTGGTCCTCGTGGAAGGAGCGCGTCATGTCCGCGTACCGCCTCGTCTCGACCCTGGTCGTCCGCCTCGCCGTCACCGGCCCGGCGGACGGCCGGGGTCCGTCCCCGTCCCCGGCTGGAAGGAGCCCCCTATGGCACGAGACCTCACGACACGACACACCCTCCCAGGCGCGTCCCCGGACCCGATCACGAAGCCCGCCGGGCCCGCCCCACGGGACGGAGCGCTCCCGGCCCCGGTGGTGGCGGACGTGATCCGGGTCGTCAACGATCCCGGCCACCCGGCGTGGATGCGGCAGATCCGTCGGATCGGCGGGTGCGCTCATCCACTGCACCTGACCGGCTACACCGTGCGCCGGGACCCGACCACCGGCCACGTCGTGCAGGAGCACTCCAGCAACGACTATCCCGGCAGTGTGGTGCTGGTGGCGTGCGGGAACCGGCGGGAGATCGCCTGCCCCGCCTGCTCGCGCGTCTATCACGCCGACGTGTTCCACCTCGTGCGCGCGGGGCTGCTGGGCGGCAAGAGCGTTCCCGAGACCGTCACCGGTCATCCACGGATCTTCCTGACCCTCACCGCCCCCGGGTTCGGCCCCGTCCACACCATCCGCACCAGCGGGAACGGCCCGCAATCGGGAAGGTGCACTCCCCGCCGCGCGACTACGTGCCCCCACGGGGTTCCGGCGGCGTGCTGGGCCCGGCACCGCGACGACGATCCGCTCCTGGGAACACCCCTGTGCCCGGACTGCTACGACTACGACGGCGCCGTCATCTGGCAAGCCAGCCTCGGAACCCTGTGGCGACGATTCGTGATCTACCTGCCCCGTCACCTCGCCCGAGCCGCCGGACTGACCCACCCCGCGCTGCGCTCAAGCGTCCGCCTGTCCTACGTGAAGATCGTGGAGTTCCAGCGGCGGGGCCTGGTCCACGTCCACGCCGTCCTGCGCGCCGACGCCGCGCCAGGGGCGGACAGCCCAGTACAGCGGCCCCCGGAGTGGGTGACCCCGGCACTCTTGGCCACAGCGGCCCGCCAGGCGGCTTCGGCCGTCCACGTGAGCGTGCACGCCGCCGGAATCGGGACCTGGGACCTGGCCTGGGGCCCTCAACTGGACGTCCAGGACATCACCACCCCCGACCGTGACGAACGGACCGGACAGAAGATCGCGTCCTACATCGCCAAGTACGCCACCAAGAGCACCGAGGTCACCGGCTGGACGACCCGCACCGGCGCGGAGGACACCCCGAGGGGAGCCCATGCCCGCCGCATGATGGCCACGGCGCTTGCTCTCGCCGAGCATCCCGACCTGGAAGACCTCAAACTCGGCCGCTGGGCCCGCCACCTGGCGTTCCGGGGCCACGTGTCGAGCAA
>JAUPKO010000287.1 GCA_030837395.1 Actinomycetota bacterium
GCGACGCCTACCAGGAAGAAGGCGTCATAGCGGCCGATCTCGCGCCACATCACCGCGGCGATGCCGCTGGACAGGATCGCCGCGAGTGCGAGGTACTGGCTCTCGTCCCTCGTGCGGCGCAGCACGAGCACGCTGACGAGGATGAGCGCCGCGATGGTGATGGCCACCTGCAGGAGGAGCCACACCATGCTCGTCGTGTCGAAGCCGAGGGCCGCCCATGCGGTGCCGAAGGCGTTGAACAGGGCGTTCGCCTGGAAGGAGTTGTCCGGGCTCTCCCAGTTCGTCAGCAGCTGGGGCGACAGCTCGAACCAGTTCCATACGACGAAGCCGCTCTTGAGCAGGCTGACGACAAGCAGGACAGCGACCACCAGCGCCGACGGACGTGCCGCTACCCAGTCCGCGAACCCGCCGAGTCGTGCCCGCAGCACGGTGAGGACGGGGTCCCTCGTCACACCGTCCACGAGCCATGTCCTCCAGTGCTGGGCCTGAGCAGCGAGTGTAACGAGGAGGCCGGTCGACACGGACCGGCAGTTATGCTGACCCGGTGAATCGCCCCTCGTCCGCCCGTGTGAGGCGATGGTCGATCATCGCGGTCCCGACGATCGCCTTCCTCGTTCTGGGGTGGGCGTGGGCCTTCGCCTCCCCCACGGGGGCCAGCGCCGACGAGGGATTCCACATCACCTCCGCCTACTGCGCCTGGGGCGATTCCGAGCTCTGCACGCACTCCGACATCCCCGGTGTCGTCGAGGTCCCCGACCGCATCGCCAACGCGTCGTGCATGGCTCAGCTGGGCAACGAGAGCGCGGCCTGCGTCTACGCCCTGACCAACGACATTGTCGAGACCGCCGAGGTCAACAACGGATCGAAGTACCCGCCCGTCTACTACTGGGTGATGAGGGCCTTCGCCGGGCCGGACGTCGACCGCTCGGTCCTCATCATGCGGCTGTTCAACGTGACGCTCGCCGCCGGACTCCTCGCCTTCGCCCTGGCCGTCGCCCGCCCCGTCGCCCGACGGGCGGCCGCCCTCGCCTGGATGGCCTGCCTGGTGCCGATGGGCATCTACTTCATCGCCTCAGTCAATCCGAGCGGCTGGGCGATCGCCGGGGGTGCGCTCTTCTGGGTGTTCCTCTACACGATGCTCACCGAGCCCAGCTTCAAGGACCGACGTGCCATCGCGGCCGCCGTCGGCGCGGCCATCTGCATCGTGATCGCGATGAGCGCCCGGGCCGACTCGGCCTTCGTCCTGCTGCTGTCCACGATCGCTGTCGGACTGCTGGCGTGGCCGCACCTCAAGGGGCGCATGAAGCGGCTGTGGCTGCTCCTCCTCGCCATCCCGCTGGTCATCGGCGCCACCTTGTTCAACGTGGGACGGTACGTGCAGCTCGACCTGCAGTTCCCGGCCGGCAATCCCGACATGGACCAGCCGAACGCCGTCGTGAAGATGCTCGTCGAGCTGCCCACCTTCCTCTCCGGGATCCTCGGCGGACAGGTCTCCTACTGGGCCCAGCGCACGGCCTCGTACGACTCCGAGATCCCCGGCTTCTCGTGGGCGGGGTACTCGTACGGCGTCGGCTCGCTCGACGTCCAGAACCCCGAGATCTCGTCCCTCCTCGTGCTCGCCTGCGTCGCGGGCGTTGTCTTCCTCGGGCTGCGCAGCTACGGCCGCCGCAAGGTGGTCGCGCTGGCCCTGCTCGCCGTGGCCCTGGTCGGCCAGCTCGTGGTCATGCGCGGACTTGCCGCGTTCCAGCCGGTGTCGTCGCTGCAGCCGCGCTACTTCTTCGCCCTCGTCGTCGTCATCGTCAGCATCGCCGCCGTCACCTTCCCCCGCTCCCGCAGCCCGATCAACAAGGGGCAGGCGGCGCTCCTCATCATCACGCTGACCATCGCCGACACCGCGGCGCTCATGGCGACGGTGGCGCGCTACACGTACGGGCAGTCGCACTCCTGGACAGGCATCGCCGATCCGCCGGCGTGGTGGTGGTCGTACGGGCCGAGCCCCCTCGTGGTGATGGTGATCGGTTCCCTGGCAGCCTGCGCGTGGCTGGTGGCGATGGCTCGAGTTGTTATGTGGACCGGACATCTCGATCTCGAAGCCTCGAATCGCCCTACGGGTGATGCCTCACGACTCAGCTCGCTCAACCTGCCGACCCACCAGGGCGAGCCACACGCCTGAGGAGTTCGTTGACTTCTGCGAACGCCACTCGCCAGTCCATCGTGTTGCGTTCGATGTCCACTGCTGGCTCACCTGCCGCCATCCAATTGACCAGGGCTCTGGCGATGGCGCCGGCATCACCCGGGCTGCCGCCGAAAACCACACCTGGGACATCGCGCACGCCCTTGGTGTCATAGCCGAACGCCGGAACGCCCATGGCCACTGACTCCATGAGGACCCGCGCATAGCCTTCCCACTCCGACGTGTGGATGAGGGCAGTCGCGTCAATGAGGAAAGAACGTGGGTCGACGTGCCCAGGGAAGGACACCTCATCCACCGGTCGCGCCGCGGCGTCAACGTTTGCGTGGAGGGGTCCACCACCCAGCATCACCAGTTCTGCCTCGTATCCCAGCTGCGCGAGGCTCCTAAGCACTGCTAGGGCGTCGTGAGGGCGCTTCCTGGACGTGAACTCACCGATCCACAACAGCAGTGGAACACGCCGGTCTGCCGGGGTCGGGCGCTGGCGCCACTCATCCAGGTCCAGCCCGATTCCAGCGCGAAGCCGCAGTATCGGGCCTGCGTAACGTGCGCGGAACCACGACTCGTCGGCGTCATTCATGCAGATGACGCCACTGGATCGGCGGAGAAGAAGGCGCTCCAGCCCACTCCACGCGTAGGCGGGCCAGTCTCTCGAGTCGCGCCAGTGAAGCCCGTGGCAGAAGTACACGATCGGGGTGGAGCGAATCGCAAGTCGGGACACGGCACTTGGCGTGGCGGTGTTCGTGAGGATGACGTCCAGTTGTCGGTCGCGGCACCACGACTCGAGGTCGCCCGGAGTGCTGACAGACCGCATCGACGGTCGACGTCCAAGGCCCGGAATCGCAGTGACAGACGTCGGTCTGGCACTCACGAGTCCGCCGTCCGCCAGTGCGACGTGGACTTCGTCACCCTGATCGATCCAAGCCGCGACCCAGTCAGAGAAGAAGCGGTCGATCGTGACCGGGATCGCCGCCACCAGTCCGATCCGCACGCTCACTCCGCTTCACTCGCTTCCGGCAGTCCCCGCTGCGACCGTCCGGCGCTCACCATAGAAGGTTGATTCCCGCCAACGCCGACGGCGCGCCTTATGCTCCCATGGCATCATGCACGCGGAAGGAGGGCAGGCAATTGGGCAATGGCGGCATAGGGTTGCGCGGCTGGTACCCGTCCTTCGGCAAGCGCCTGCTCGACGCCTGCGTCGGGTCGATCCTGCTCGTGGTGACCCTCCCCATCCAGGCAGTCCTCTCTGTGCTGGTGCGACGTCGGCTCGGCAGCCCCGTGCTGTTCCGGCAGCAGCGCCCGGGCCTGCATGGCCGCGAGTTCACGGTCACCAAGTTCCGCTCGATGACCGACGCCCGCGACGAGACGGGCGCGCCCCGCAGCGACGCCGAGCGGCTCACCCCCTTCGGCCGGCGGCTCCGGTCGACCAGCCTCGACGAGCTTCCCGAGATCCTCAGCGT
>JAUPKO010000288.1 GCA_030837395.1 Actinomycetota bacterium
GATCGATCCAGCGGTCCGCGACGGCCCGGATGCCGGGGCCGAACCGCCTGGTCCGGTGCAGCACCACGACCTCGGCATCGGTGCCGTCGGGCTGGGTGAAGGTGCTGCGAAAATCCATGATGCCCCGCACGTCGGCCCCGCGGAACCGGTAGATAGCCTGGTCCGGATCGCCGACCGCCACGACGGTGGTGCCCGGCGCCGTCAGCGCCCGTATCAGACCCACCTGGGAGGGGTCGGTGTCCTGGTACTCGTCGATGTAGATCGCCCGGTAGCGGCCCACCAGGGCGGGCTCCTGGGCCACCAGCAGCCGCGCCCGGTGAATGGCCTCGGAGTAGTCCACCAACCCGCGCCAGTCGAGCACGTGCAGGTAGTTCTCGAAGAACGCAGCTGCCGCCCGCCACTCACGAGGGACCTGAGCGCCCGCGGGCTCGGCAAGGCTCGCCGCCGCCGCCACGTCCGCCGGCTCCCAGCCCTGGGCCCGAGCAGCCGCCATCAACCCGATCAACTCGTCCGCCAGACCCGGACCGCGCAGGGCCTCACGACGGTCGGCCGGCCACCAGCGTGCCCACACCTGCGCAGGATCCGCCACGAGCTCACGCACCATGAGCTCCTGATCAGGACCCGACAACAGCCCTTCCGGGGCAGTCTCGGCGGGTGAATGACTGCGCAGCAGCTGCCACGCGAACGAGTGGAACGTGGCCACCGTCGGCACCTGCCCTACGGGCGCGCGGGCCACGATCCGACTGCGCAACTCGGCTGCGGCGACCCGGCTGAAGGTGAGCACGAGGACGTCGTCGGCCGCCATCGGACGATTGCCGCCGAGCCTGGCCAACACGGCCTCGACGATGGTGGTCGTCTTGCCGGTGCCCGGACCGGCCAGCACCAGCAGCGGCGAACCCACGTGGGCCACCACGCGGCGTTGGTCCTCATCGAGCTGCGGCGGCACGGCTGCGGGACGCGGCTGCAGACGCAGCCGCGGCAGGCTCGGACGCTGTTCAGTGGGCACGAGGACCATAGAACCAGCATGGTCCGACCGAAACCGTCGGCGAATCTGTCACGATGATCCCGTGCAGCCGCCATCGCAGGACCGCCCCGCCGCAGTGGGCGACCCCCTGGGCGCTGCGACGCACGACACAGTCGATGACACCGCGGACGACACGACGGTCGACACGGACCCTCCGAAAGTCCCGCTGCCCCCGGTCCGGGCACCGCACCCGGGCCACCCGCGTTACGCGGCGGGCACCACCGCACGTCGCACCGGCCCCGGGGCACGCACGACCGCTGCCGCCTCCGAGGCGACCGTGGTGATCGAGGGTGACATCGCCCCGCGGCGACTTCGCAGGCCGTCGGACTTGTTGCGACTGGCCCTGGCGGTGCTCACCGCAGCGGTGGTGATCGGCATCTCCTATGTCGCCTCTGCCACGACCTCGGGTATCGAGTCCGATCTGTCCCAGGCCACGGGCCGGATCCCGACGATTCTGCTCGACCTCACCAGTTGGGTGGGGGTCCTGGGTGCGGTGGCATTGCCCATCGGAGTCAGTATCTCGCTGCTGGTGCGTCGGCGTGGCCGACTGCTGATGGAGGCTCTGGGCGCCCTGCTGCTGGCCATCGTTGTGGGGGCGGTGCTGGTGTGGGCGTTGCGTTCCTACGGTTCGCCGCAACTGCTGCAGGCCCTGACCGGCCGGACGATCGAATCGGACACCAATCCGCTCAACCCG
The DNA here is from genome assembly GCA_030837395.1 of Actinomycetota bacterium. Taxonomy (GTDB): domain Bacteria; phylum Actinomycetota; class Actinomycetes; order S36-B12; family UBA10799; genus JACJWR01. The sequence continues at coordinate 1,719 of JAUPKO010000288.1, forward strand.
ATCGTCGCCGGCCTGGTCGCGTTGACCGCGGTCGCGCGGCTCATCGAACGACCCCGCTGGGCGGTGGCCAGCATCGCGGTCATTGCGGCCATCGCCCTGCTCAACATCGTCGGCGCCACCCTGACAGTGATCGGTCTGCTGCTCTCGCTCTTGCTGGGCTGGAGCATCGGGCTGCTGGTGCGCTACACCGCCGGCACCCCCAGCACCCGGCCGTCCGGGCTGGAGGTGGCCCGCACCCTGGAGGCCACCGGCTATCCACTGTCGGTGCTGCGTGCGTCCGCGATGACCCGCGGCGGTCGCCGCTACACCGCAACCACCCGCTCTGGTCAGCGCCTTGACGTGCTGGTGCTGGACCGCGATCTGGAGGGTGACGGCCTGCTGCCGGTGGCGTGGCGCTCGCTGCGCCTACGCCAGGACGACGGCGGCAACGGTCTGACGATGCGCCGCCGCCTCGAGCACAGTTCGCTGCAGGCCTACGCCTCGCAGGTGGCCGGCGCCTCGACACCGCGACTGATCGTCGTGTGCCAGGTCGGTGCCGACGCCGCCCTGCTGGCCTACGAGACGTTGGATGCCGAGCCCTTCGCGGCCGTCGCGGACGACCTCACCGACGGCGATCTGGACCGGGCCTGGTTGGCAGTCAAGCGGCTGCAGGACAACCACGTGAGCCACCGCACGCTCTCGGCTGACAACATCCTGCGCGATCCGCACGGCGGGGTGTGGTTGGTGCACGGAGAAGAGGGATCGGTGGCCGCCGGCGATGTCTCGTTGCGACTCGACCTGGCCGAGACGCTGTGCACCCTCGCGCTGCTGACCTCGGCCGACCGGGCCGTCAACTCCGGCCTACGGGTGATGGGGCGGGTGCGACTGGCCCGCGCCCTGCCGGCGCTGCAAGCCGTCGGCCTGTCGCCGGCGACCCGGCACGCCATGCGCAAACGCAAGGACCTCATGGGCGATCTGCGCGACCGACTGCTCGACCTCAACCCGGGCGTCGAACCTGAGCAGATCCAGATTGAACGGCTCAAGCCCCGGACGCTGCTGACCCTGATCGCCGGGACCGTCGCCGGCTACGTCCTGTTGACCCAACTGGCCCAGGTCAACATCGCAGAGTTGGCGGCGTCGGCGGACTGGCGCTGGGCCGGGGTGGCGCTAGTGCTGTCCGCCAGCACCTACGTCGGCGCAGCGATGTCGCTGACCGGCTTCGTGCCCGAGAAGATCTCGCTCGTTCGGACCATGCTGGCCCAACTTGCCGCGAGTTTCGCCACCCTCGTCTCACCACCGACCCTGGGTGCCGTCGCCGTCAATGTGCGCTACTTGCAGAAGTCGAACGTGCACCCCGCGTTGGCCGCGGCGAGTGTGGGCGTGTCGCAGGTGATGGCGTTCATCATGCACATCGTGCTGCTGCTGGGTTTCGGCGTGCTGGCCGGCACGCAGTCCGAACTCGACGTGCCCGTGCCGACGTGGGCCCTCATCGTCGGAGTGGTGTTGATCGCCATGCTGCTGCTGGCCCTGGTACTGCCGGTGTCGCGCAATTGGCTGCGCAAGCGGGTGCAGCCCGTCCTGGCCCAAGTCGGACCCAGGTTGCTGACCCTCACCCAGCGTCCGGCCAAGTTGGCCGAAGGTGTCGGCGGGATCCTGTTGCTCAACCTGTCGTACTGCATCTGTCTGGTGGCGTGTGTGCGGGCCTTCGGCGGTGGTGGCGGGGTGGCGGCTATCGCGGTGGTCTACTTGGCCGGCGCCACCCTGGGCCAGGCGGCCCCCACACCCGGCGGCCTGGGCGCCGTCGAGTTGGCGTTGTCCGCGGGTCTGACCGCAGCCGGCGTCGAGGGCAGCATCGCCGTGTCGTCCGTGCTGTTGTTCCGGCTGTTCACCTTCTGGCTGCCGACGATCCCGGGCTGGTTCTCGTTCAACTGGATGACCAAGAACAACCTTTTGTGAGTGGGGGGTGGGGGGTCGCGGGGGTCGCGGGGGTGGCCTTGGGTGGCGACCGTGGGGAACGTGCGGAGGCCAGGGGATTCTTACGGCCGCCGCCGGCCACCCCCCGTTCCCCTCGCACCCACCGACCAAGGCGCCCGCGCCCCGTAGTTGGCTAATGGACTCAAATGCGTCGCACAGTCTGCCAATGAGCCCCGAGACGGCCACTATCAGCAACCCAGGTGCGCACTTGCCGCCAAAACCGGACTGGCGCGCGCACACACCCCTCCGACCGACGGCCCGACGGCCCAGCGGCCCCACTAGCAACTACGACATCACCGAATAGCCGGGGGCCTCACGGACTCCGCCAGCCACACCGACTCCGGCTGGGCCCCACCACATGGGACAGTTGGGTCGGACGGGTGGGTGTCAATACGAAGGCTTGTGGGGCTCGATTTGGTCGACCCAGGCGACAATGCCGCCGCCAACATGGATGGCGTCGGCGAAACCGGCATCCTTGACGATGGCGAGCACCTCGGCCGACCGCCCACCGACTTTGCAGTGCAACACGATCTGCTTGTCGTGCGGAAGCATCTCCAGCGCGGTTCCGGAGTAGAAGTCGCCCTTGGGGATCAACTCGGCACCATCGATACGCACCATGTCCCACTCGCCCTGCTCGCGCACATCGATGAGCACGAAGTCCCGCTCACCTCGCTCGCGCTGCGCCAGCATCTCGGCCAGGTCCTTGACCGAGATCGTCGAGCCCATGGCGGCCTCCGCAGCCTCGGTGCTGATGGCCCCACAGAAGTCGTCGTAGTCGATCAGTTCGGTAACGGTGGGGTGGTCGCCGCACACGGCGCAGTCCGGGTCTTTGCGCACTCGAACCGTACGGTAACTCATCTCGAGGCCGTCGTACACCATCAGCCGACCAACCAGCGGCTCACCGATGCCAAGCAGCAACTTGACCGCTTCAGTCGCCTGAATCGAACCGATGGAGGCGCAGAGCACCCCGAGCACACCACCCTCCGCGCACGAGGGGACCATCCCCGGCGGCGGGGGCTCGGGGTAGAGGCAGCGATAGC
>JAUPKO010000289.1 GCA_030837395.1 Actinomycetota bacterium
CTGGCTCACCAACTCCCCCGAACTAGCCGAACCCGAGCCCGACCGCGTGATCGTGATCGAGGACGAAGACGACGTGGCGGCGCCGCAGTGGGACGAGTTGCACCCCTCGGTGCGCGGCGTCCGGCACGAGATCGACCTCGCCGACGATCCCACCCCGGAGCCGGCGATCGCTCCGGCGGGCCAAGCCCAACCGCACCTCGCCCCCGAACACGGGCAATCCGAAGTACAGCCGATCTCACGCCGGGCGGCCCGCCGCCGCGCGGCACGCAAACGCGCCGAACGACGCGAGCCCACGTGGGACGAGATCCTGTTCGGGGTCAGTCGCGGCGACGACGAACACTGACCCGCCCGGATCAGCCGGCTGACACCCGCGACAGCGCCTCGGCGAAGTCCAGCGCCTGCGCGACCACATCAGCGCCATCGGCCGTCTCGGACACCCGCACCGAGAAGTCGTCGTTGGCCGCCGTGCCGGTGTAGCCATGGTCAGCCTCGCAATTGGGGTCGCCACAGCGGGCGGGCTCCAGATCGATCCGGTTCACCGCACCCCAGCCGAGGGTGAGGACGATCTCCGTCGGCGCAGTGCCCGGCCGGTAGCTGGCGGGGTCGGGGATCACCCGCGTCACCACAACCGATTGGATCTGGTCGATGCGCACCGCCTCAGTCGAGGAGGACGCGTGCGCCACCGGCGCCTCGTCATCCGCGGGATGCTCGTCGATGTGGGCTACCACCAGGCGGCTGCCGGTGAGCACCAACACGGTGATGTGCCGACGTAATTCCTCGTGGTCGAAGGTGGCCTCGTGATGCACCAAGAAGCTCAGAACCTCCTCCGTGCCCAGCGCGGTACGAAGGGAATCAAGCACGAGATTCGGGTAGTAACCACTTCGCTCGACGGCGCTGCGCAGTCGAGCGGCTTCGGCCGCGGTGTGTCGCATGCGTCCATCCTGCCACGCGCACCGGCGCCGATCCCGATCGCTCACATCCGACGCGGTTGCATCTCCTGGCGCTCGTCGGCAGGCACCAGCTGCACCGATGCACCCAACAGGTAGCAGCCAGTCGGCGTCACCAGCATCGGATTGATCTCCAGCCGCTGAATCTGCGGCCAATCCTCGGCCATCCGGGCCACCCGCATCAGCACCGCGGCCAGGGCGTTGACATTGGCGAGTTCGCTGCCCTGATAACCGAACAGCAACTCCGAGGTCCGGGGAGTCCGGATCAGCGTCTGGGCATCGACGTCGGTCAACGGCGGCATCCAGTAGGCCCAGTCCTCCACCAGATCGGAGACGAAGCCGCCCACCGAAAGCGCCATCACCGGCCCGAAGGCACGGTCCTCCCGCGTCACCACGGCACACGTGACACCCGGCGGAGCCATAGCCTGAATCAGCAACTGTTCGCGCACATCGGCCGGGTGCTGGGCCACCATCGACAGGAAGGCCGTGCGCAAGGCGCGCTCATTCTCCAAGCTCAGCCGGACCCCGCCGAGGTCGGTGCGATGCACGAGCTTGCTGCTGGCTGTCTTGAGCACCACCGGATAGCCGATCTCGGCAGCGCGCTCGGCGGCCTCGGCCTCGGACTCCACCGGGAAACTCGGCCACAATTCCAGGCCGTAGGAGGCGAACAACTCGATTGTCTCGTGCTGCCCGAGTTCATGGCGGCCGCCTGGTCTGACGATGTGCAACGGGGCGGTCTCGTTGCCGGAGTCCACCGGCGGCAGGGCCGGCCCCAATCGATTGTCGATCACACGTTCGGCGCGCTCCTCGTCGATGCCCAACGGCTCGGGTTCCTCGCCCACCGGGGTTGCCAACCACTGCGCGTGTTGCACCGCCAAGGCCAGAGCAGCGACGGCCGCGGCCGGCTCGCCGTAGACCGGCACCGAACCTGGGCCCGGGGCGCCCTGCGCACTGGGGTTGACCACCAACGACGAGCGCCCGGTCAAGCCCGTCTCATGCGGGAGCACGGCCAGCAGTGGTTTGGTCGAATTGGCCGCCACGTCGCGCAACACCTCGGTGACGCCACTCAAATCCGATCGCACCGGCGGCACGTGGATCACGATCACCGCGTCCACGTCGGTGGCCTCCAACGCTTGCCGCAGAATGCCGCCGACGGCATCGCCATCGGCATCCCACGTGACCCGATAGGGCCGCTGCACGGTGTGCATGCCGGAGGAGTCCACCAGGTCCATGGTGTGCATCAACAGCGCCGTGGAGTTGCTTACCAACGCCACCCGCGGACCGCGTGGGATCGGCTGCATCGCCAGCAGCGCCGCGACGTCGAGCAGGCCCCCGATGGTGCGGGTCTGCAGCACCCCGCACTGACCCAGCAACTCGTCCACGACATTGTCCGGCAGCACCTGACCGTCGTCGCTGGCCTCAGCGTGCACCCTGCCGGTCAACACCGCGAGTACCGGTTTGCGCCGGGACAGCCGCCGCACGATGCGGGCGAACTTGCGCGGGTTGCCCAGACCCTGCAAGTAGAGCAGCACCACCGAGGTCGAATCGTCCGTCTCCCAGTACTGCAGCAAGTCGTTGCTCGACACGTCGACGCGCATACCAGGCGAGATGAACGTCGACAGCCCCAGTTGCCGGGCGGCCATCTCCTCCAGGAAGGTGGCACCCAACGTGCCCGATTCGCAGAAGAAC
>JAUPKO010000290.1 GCA_030837395.1 Actinomycetota bacterium
GAATGGTGCGCTCGGCGGCCGCATGCCAGACCGTGAAGCCATCACCCCAGCACCGTTAACAACAACGCCACCGCGGCCGAAGGCTCGCTGGTTCGCCGCGATCACCGGCACCGCTGCGCTGTTCACTATGGCGGTCATCACGGTCGCGTGCAGCGAGACGACCCCGAAACCGACGCTCCCGTCACGGCCGACAGTCACCACAGCGACGAAGGCCGCGCCCAAGACGATCGGCGACGGCAACAAGGTCACCCCCTCGGTAAAGGCGCCCCCGCCCAACACAGTCGCGCCAGGCAAGCGCAAGGGTGGGGGCACCCGGATGTCCCCGCCGCAGTAGAAGACTCCCGCGCATCGAACCGTCGGTTCACGAGACTGCTAGCGAATTGCTTTCTCGCAGCGTCGTTGTCGAGTTCGATCGGCTCTGGGAACGCGGGTTGAGGGCGTAGTCGTCGGCCCGTAGCGCGACGTCGTAGTCGGGGCTGTCCTGCTCGGTGCCCAGGGTGAGCTCGACCGCAGTCTTGGCCTGGAACAGCGCAACCAGAGCTTGCTGGTGGTGATCGGTTCGCATCGACGTCAACGCAAGCGCCAGCTTGTTGTCGACGTAGTTGACCGACCGTTGCAACGCAGCGGGGGAAGCTTCAGCCGATCCCGTCGCGTGCGGCTGCACAGTGGTTCTGGAGCCGACGAACCCGCGGTGCGCCAGCGCCCCGAGGATGCTCGCACAAACCGGGATAACCACGACAATGCAGGCCAGCCCCAAAGGATTGCGCATGGAGATCGCGCCGACGATACCCAGAAGCATGAGCATGGCCGCCACCGCGGCCCCCCGTACAGCGGCCGGCACGGTCTGGAGTGCGCGCCACATTGCGCGGACGGTGCCCGCACCTAAGCGAGCGACTCCGGCGATGGCCCTGCCCACCGCGCCCAGCACGGTCGCAGTAGAGCGGATGAGCAGGTCGGCTTGTGCGCGGGTGACCAGTGGCTTTCGCGTCGCCCCTGACGCTGGCTCTCTCACCGAGCCCTCGGACTGAAGCGTTGACTGAGCATCGCCGCCTTCGGAGACAGTCGGAATGGCTGACGCCTCATCAGGTGTCGGATCGGCCTTGTCCTCAGTGGTCACGTCTGATTCAGGAGTCACTTGCGTATCATGGCGAATTCACGCCGAACCGCACTCTTGGCGCGCCGGTGGAGTCACTGAGGTCAATCTTCCGAACGCCAATTCAGTCATCGTGTCGGCGCCGTTCGCTGAGTCGCGTGACACTGGTCGTCGTCTCGATCTGTTCGCGAAGGCCTTGGTTCTCCATAGTCAGCATCCGGATGTGCTCTTCGTAGATCTCGACGTGCTTGCGTAAGTCGGAGTTCTCGCGACGCAGCCGCTTTAGAGCCTGTTCAGTCTCGTCATCGTCGGGCTGTGCACGGCGGCGGCGGGGCCGTTCGGCATTGCTTTTCGCCGCCGCGTCGAGCATCGCTGTGACGATGTCGGGGTAATGACGGTAGAAAGTGGTCCGGTTGACTCCAAACTGCCGTGCAAGGCCGCTCACTGTGGGATATGAGCCCCCGTCGCGATGATCAGCCAGCAGCTCCTCGGCGGCGGCGCGAACGGCCTGGGCTGCGGGCAGAGCGTTCGGTGTCATGAAGTCGGACCATCGTCAGTACAGCGAAGGAACTGGGTGAGTTCGTCGTGCTGTCGCTGCAGGCGGTCGAAGAGGTAGGGGGCCAGGACAGCTCGGCGGGACAGCTGCTGCTGCACGTGCGCGAAGTGCTGCCGTAAGGCGGCGATATTGGCGGCGGTGAGGGCGACGTTACGGCAGCGCAAAGGTTTGCAGTCAGCAAGATCAGGCGTGGTTCCAGCCTTGCCGCTAGTTCTCTTGCGGCACAACGCCGTCTCGGGGTTGTAGACGCATGCCACGAACTCTCCGAAGTAGATCTTCGGATCGTCGCGCTTCATGATCAAAGCCATGCGTTTGCGGTCGGTGACGACCGTGCCGCCGAACGACACCTTGCGTTCGAAGTCGGCGATTCGGCGGCGGGCTTCGTCGGCGGATGGCCCGGCGAGGTCTTCGTGGCCATGGCATTCGATCATGGCCCTCAGGTGATCACCGCGTTCGATCGCTTGCTCGGCTTCCACTTCGGCACGGAAGCCGGAGTCGGAGGTGCCGGCGTAGCCCTCGAACATTTGGATGCTGTGGTGGAGGTATTGGATCGCCCCGGCGATGGATCCTCCCGGGTGGCGGGCGATGAACCACGCCAACGTGCGGCGGAACTGGCTGGTGTTGAGCATCCAGACCTTGCCTCGGACCAGTGGGATGCCGTCCGTCCTGCCGTGCTCATCGCAGTAGTCGTTGATCCATCGGCAGAGCTTCTTGAACGATTCGAGGGTGGAGGTGTTGGTCAGCGCGAATTGGCCGTACTTGGCGTAGTTGTAGCCCACCGATCCCGGCAAGGGCGTGATCAGGTAGTCGATGTCGGGTTCCTGGAGTTGCTCGAGAAGCTGGACGGCGCGTTCGACGGGTTCGGAAATCACCCAGGTGGCGGTAACTCCGGCAGGGGACGACTCGCCTTTAAAGGCCAGGCTGGTGATCAGGCGCCGAACGACGTTGCCGTCGGAATCCATGCGGCGGCTTGTGCAGCCACGGCGCAGGTGCTTGATTTCGCTATCGCGCATGCCGGAGAGGTAGGCGATGACGACGTAGCAGGCTGTGCGCGCCATGATGGCCAGGACGGGCACGTCGGAGTAACGGATCTGGGTGGTCCACGGGCGCCCGTCAAGGGTTCCGGTGACCGGTGTGGTCAGGTAGGCGTCGTCGGCGACGCCGAGTTCGGCTACTGCGTTTTCGAGCCAATGGGTTTCGCGCGGGGACCATCCATGGCGGCCCCGGCCGACTTGCCGGTCCAGGAACTTGCGGTTGACGCCACCGCGGCCATTGCCGGGCAATGGCCGACCTTCGGCGCGGTACCAGTCCAGCAGGGCCTGAAACCCCTGGGACCACGTCGCCCCATCGCCGAGGAAACCGGGTCCGCTCCAAGTCTGACCCAAGCGCTGCTGGGATGACGGGCGGGCGATCACCATGAACAGCGGGCGCCATTCGCGCCGCGCGGCGATCAGGTCTGGGCCGACTTCGTCGATCAGCCACAACGACCAGACCAGCAGCGGCCCAATCACTTCGGGAGGGATTCGGTCAGTCATGTTCTCCATGCCCTTGTTCTTCCGCCCGGCCTTTGTCCAACCCTCGAGTGTGTACGGGTCGAACGTGAGTTGATCGGTCGCAAGTTGGTGGCGGTAGATCCAGAAGGCCCTCGCTGCGGTACGAACTGCTCGTCGCGACGTATCGCTGATGTCTTTGGACACCACGAACACGTTGAAGGCGTCCATGTCCGTGGTGGTCACGTCAGCGAGCAACTGAACTCCCCGGGAGTCGATCCACTCCAGGAAGGTCTTGACCTGAGTGAAATGACTTCGGACGCGGCCGATGCCGGCTCGTGATTGGCCCGGCAACAGCGGACCGGCCAGGAAGGCGAAGAACAACTCTTTGGCGACTTCCCGGAACGCCACAGGCAGGGTCTGGAAATACAACTTGCAAGAGGATTGATGGGCCTGATGCACCGCGGGAGTCAGATCCCAGACGTCGTCACCAAACCGCGATGTTGACTGCAGATTCTCACCGTCTCGCAACGTCAACTCCGCCAGGACGAGACGATCCGCCCACTCGACAGGCGGACGCGCGTCGCGCTCAA
>JAUPKO010000291.1 GCA_030837395.1 Actinomycetota bacterium
GCCTGCTGGAGTAGGCGGTATCGAGGCGTCAATACCAGTCTCTCCACCTGTTCGCTCGACACGAGGAATCCGAGCTGCCGCGCTCCCTCATTCGCCCATCGGCAGTAGCCCAACAGCGGATGATCCGAGCCCGCGATGTACCCCTTGCTGCGAATATTGGTCGCGGACCTGCTGAGCTCAAGTGCGATCGCCTCAAGGCGTCGAGCGTCGACGCCGGGCAAAGGCGCTGGTCCAGAAGTGCGTGTGTCGTTGGTCATCGTGGTTCTCAATCCTGGCTCCGAGCTTGCAGGGACGTCTGGCGCTTGGATCAACTACTGAGATCCTCGTCTGGATCCACATCCTTTGTGGCATCGAGCCAGTCAGCGGCGTTCGGAATAGATGCGGCAACGGCACGGCCGACCATCTCTAGCAATGCATCCGGGCCGAGCGTCCTGCGGAGGCGACGGACGATCGGGCCGAGCGAGTATGTAACGGACCGGGGATCGCGTGTGTTGACTAGGAGATGGCTCAAGAGATCCCTGACCGCCACGGGGTGGTTTTCCGGATGACTCGACTGCTTGAGCTGGCGGAGGACCAGGGAGTCTCCCGACAGGCTCGCGGGATGTGAGGTGAACAGCCGAACGCCATCCTCGAAGTTCTGATCCAGAGCTACTACGCAGGCTGCAACGTAGCTCCACTGCTCCGCGTCAACTGTTATAGGCGCTCCACCCGAAAGCCCGGCGATCAGTTGCCTCAACCAACGCCGCCAAGTGTCGTCCGCCTTGGCGCCTGAATCCTGATCCATGAAGCGGGCCAACGATCGAAGTGCCCGCGCACGTTCGCTCAACGGCATGGCGACCAGCAATCCTGCGAGAAACTCATTCGGGTCGAGATCAGCTGAATCGCTATCTGCCATCGCGAACGCGAGGCTGAACAGCTGTCCCCGGAGGTTCGTCTCGACATCTTCAAGTCGAGGTGTGAAGGCGATTAGTGCGTCAGGCAGCCCTCTCGCGATCATCCTCAGGTCAATGCGCGGGTGATACAGGTAGCCAATCCAGATATCGTGGGCGCGGGCGTCCCCTGTCGACATCACATCAAAGATGGTCGACGAAACCAACTCCTCAAATGCGTGAAAGAGGAACGCGAGCTGATTTCCGATCATTGCCCGTGGGCCAGATCTGGTTTGACTCGGCTCAACTACGGCCGCTGCGAGTCGCGAGTGGATCTGGTCCAGGGCAGACTCATGCTCCTGAGAGTTCTGAGAGATGCGACTTGCCAGGAAGATCCAGAACTCAGTCAGGAATCCCGGCCAGGTATTGAGTCCTTCGTGCATCGGATCACTCGAACTAAGGTTCGAGTAGGCATCGATGTCCTGATCCCAAACAAGGAACGAGATGCGCAGTGCGGCGCTGAAAGCTTTTGCCGGAAGGCCTGCGTCCACTCGCACACCCGCGCGCAGGAGAGACGAGATTTCCCGTGGGCACCCAGCGACGAGCTTGGGGTCATCAATAAGGTCTAGGACTCTTGGCCAGTCCAACTGGGTTGGGGATTCCTTCCAACCATCCAAGACAGCAGCGAACATGTCTCGGCCGTCCTGCTCGAAGTCGAGTGCCTCGATTGCTGCCCAGCTAGTTAGGCCGTTTCCGGGAGAGTTCGCCACCGCCGATCGGAGAAGACCAAGGCCTCCCTCCCTCGATGGACCGCTTCCCCACGAGTCGGAGTACTCGAAGTTGGCGAGGCCACTAATCGCTGCGCCAGGATCGCCAACAAGGCGTGCACGAAAGTCGGCGTCATCAAACGGCTGGGCCTCCTCGTGAAACCCAGTTGTCATGAATGTGTCTAGATCCGGGTGCTCGCTGGGCTGCCAGTTGGAGTGGCGAGCTTGAATTTCCGCGAGGCTGCCGATGGCTTCGGCCCAATCCGGGCGAGCATCAACTAGCCAGTGGAGCAGCTCATAGCGCCGACGATCCGCGAACTCGTCGTCCGGCAATTCCTGGACGGTCGCCTCGAACAGTCTCTGAAGCGATGCCCCACTTGCCGTCGAGACCGCGTCCGCCAACAGTGTGAAGACCTCGTGGCGCGTGCCGGGGGCGTAGAGCAGATGGCGTTCAACGACCAGATCTATCCGCTCATCTGGGCTTGGGACCGAGGATCCAAGCGCCCACAAAGCGATCCGCCGAAGGATCTGGAGTGGATCGTCTAGCCAGCGCGCGACTAGAGCAGCCACGTACTCCGGGTCGCTCACGCACAGCGCGGAGATGCAGTCACGAATGGCGTCGATGATCATGTCTGGCACTTCACGGTGATCGTCTTGTGAATGCGGCTCGACTGCCGACCGGCGGAAGCTAATCGCATCGAACGGATCATCTGCGTTGTCGTACGAGAAGACGAGGTCGTAGGTCTCCCGAAGCACGCCCTCACAAGTCGTGAGCACTATCGATGCACACTCGCTTATGTGCGGCAGGAATCGATTCTGCCAAGCATCGTCGGCCCAGTGGCTATCGATGGACCACGAGACTGTTACGGACGGCGGCCTCGGCGCATGGCTGTCATCGACTGTCAGATGGAACGCCGTCTCCAACCGGAGCCGAGGAGTGAGCGCAACGCGAAGCAGTTGCAGCAAGATCCGCGGGTGCCTGTCCCATGTCGCGGCGTGCAGCAAGCTAACCAGTTCGTGCGAAAGGTTCGACGTCTCGGCGGGCTCAGACAGCAAGATCGCCGTCCATCGCCGAAACTCCCAATCACGGTCCTGGTTTGGAAGGCGGCTGACCTCGTGACTCAGTGCGTACCAGAGCTGAGGTTGTAGTCGACCCTTCTCCTTGATGAGATTCAGGGCGACGACTCCTGCATCGGGGCTACCAAGTGCGGCGTGCGCGAACCAACGCGAGAGCTCGACTGCAGTTCCGCTCGGCCATGCAGCGGACCAGCAGGCTTCGAACGCGGGTGTCAAGGCAAGCCATGACAACCACTCTTCCTTCCCAGCGAACTCAATGAAAGCCGCGGCGCCGTCGGGCCGGCGAATTGACCTCGCGAGATAGTCGAGATCTGCGCGATCGGCTCCGGGGGGTGCCGAGACGATGTCTCTGATTCGTTGCCGCCTTTCGAGACCACCTTCAGCTCCCAGTCTCGCCCACGCCTGCAACGCGCGTGTGAGTTCGATGTGAGAACCATCGTGAGACGGGTACGCGATCGGGGTGACGTCCAGTCGTGCCCAGAGTGAGTCGTCCGGGGTGTCGGTGAGAGCGAACCGTCCACGTGCTCGACGGAGCCCGACGGCGAGGTATTTCATGACGACGTCGGTGTGGCTGTAACCGATGAACAGCACCACGAGGTCACTGAACATCGGATAAAGGAACCGGGGTGCCCAAGCTTCAGTGAGGTAGGCGCTTCCGAAGTCCGCATCGGTGAGCACCATCTCCTCACTAGCACC
>JAUPKO010000292.1 GCA_030837395.1 Actinomycetota bacterium
CGGTTGGCAGGTACGGCTGCAGGAACTGTCCAGCGGGAACGAAGCTTGCGTCCAGCGAGCCGTCACCGTTGAGGCGGGCGATGGACTGTCGCGACTGCCCGTTGTAGAAGTCGAATCGGCCGGCCGCCCACAGCCGACCACCTGGCGCGCTCGCCAGCGCCCGGATCGCCATCTGAGTACCCGTGAAACCGGCACCGGGATTGAATGACGGGTCCACGGCACCGCCGGGCTGCAGTCGAACGATCCCGGACCGTGGCACGCCGTTCACGTGGTCGAAGGCACCAGCGGCCACAATCCTGCCGTCGGGCTGAAGCACGACAGTTCGCACGCCCAGCAAACCCCAGGCAGGGTACGTGAATCCTGTCCCGATCGAGAAGCCGGCATCCGGTGGGCCCTGGGGGATCAGCCGCATCAAGTTCGTGCGCCCGCCCGGACCGGTGAACTGCCCGGCGACGAGCACCTTTCCGTCGGGTTGCAACACCATCGTGGAAACGATCCGCTGGTCCATCCCGAGGTCGTACCGCTGCGCCACGAAGGACGGGTCACGGCTGCCGTCCGAATTCAGCCGGAGGACGGCCAACACGAATGCCGTGGGCGTTACCACGACGGCACCCGCGACGATGTACCGGCCATCGGGTTGCCGGACCACGGCATCGACGAAGGCGAGTCCGGTGCCAGCGGTACTGAAGGTGACATCCCGGGTTCCGTTGGCGTTCAGCCGAACCAACGCCTGGGCCGGATCGCTGTTGTAGGTGCCGAAGCCGCCGGCCACCACCACCTTGCCGTCGGGCTGGACCAGAGCATCAGCGGCCCACGAGTCCACCCCGACACCTACTGTCAACACCGGGTTGTAGGCGGGGTCCAACGCCCCACTCGCCGTGAGTCGAGCCAGCCCGGTGCGCGGCACCCCGGCAACCGCACCGAATTCTCCGGCGATCAACACCCCCGCGTCCGCTTGCACCTGCACTTTCCACACGTAGCCGTCCCGCGACGTTGCGGCCGAACTGCTGGGCGTCGACGGCACGAAGCTGATGTCCAGTGCTCCAGCGGCGGTGAGCCGAGCGATGCCTGGTCTGCCAACACCATTGACCGTCGTGAAGTAGCCCACGGCGAGCAGGCGACCGTCGGGCATCTCCACGATGTCGTCCGGTCCCATCGGTTCACCCTCTGCCTCGAAACCGGTACCCGTGGCGAAGGTGGGATCAACCGCCCCGGTCGCGAGCAACCTCACCAGCCCGCGCCGGTCGATCCCACCGCAGCCGGTGAAGCCCCCGGAGGCCAGGATGCGCCCGGTCGCCAGCCGCTGGAGGTGCCACACAGCGCCGTTGCACCCGCTGGCCACCCAGGTCGGATCAAGGGAACCGTTGGCCCTCAGCCGCGCCAGAATCGGCTGCGAGTTGATGTAGTCATAGCCGCCCACCACTGCGGTGCCGTCTGGCAGAGCAATCGCGTCGCCGATGGTCTGACCGGTCGTGTAGGGAGCAGTGAAGGTCGCGTCCACGGTGCCATCACTGTGGAAGCGACCCATCACCCTGGTCCCGGTGAAGTTCAGATAGGCACCGAAGTAGACGACTTTGCCGTCCCCCTGCAAGGCAAGTCCCTGCACGTAGGGGTCCCCTGTGGCAGGTTCGACCGTCGCCGCACCCCTGGTTGCCGCCGCTGTGCCAATGGCCGAATCGGGAAGGAACTGTGCCGAGGCAGGAGTGTCCCGCCAAGAGGTCACAGTGCGACGACCTGCGACCGCCGGTGTGATCGCCGGCCCACTGTTGGGGAATTGCGGCACGAAGGTGGGGTCCACGTCGCCATTGGGCAGCAACCTCGCGACCAACAACCGCGTGACGCCGTCGACGTGGGTGAATTTTCCGGCGGCGAGGATCTTGCCGTCTGGTTGCAGTACCAGGTCACGCACCGGTCCATCGAAGCCGGCCCCGGCGTCGAATGATGGGTCGAGGGTGCCATCGGCGTTGAGCCTGGTGATGGTCACGCGCGGAACCCCGTTGACCGATGTGAACGGCCCCACCACGACCACCTTGCCATCCGCTTGCAACACCGAGGTGGCCACAAGATCGCCGATGCCGCCGGTCGGTTGCCATCCGGGGTCGACGGTGACGTTGCCGGTCGGGGCCGCGGCGGCAGCCTGCGGCACGGCGCCGCCGCACAGGCCCGCCACAAGAGCGGTCAAGCCCGCGGTCATCGCCCAAGCCCACCACCACGGCCGCAGATCACGACCCGCACCAACACCCCGCGACCAACGCTCACCAGCCACCTTGTCCACAACGTCCATGGCGCACCTCACCTCACCGCGTGAGGGTGCTGGCCCACCCCCGCGCAGCCACCGGCGGCACATACCCTTGACGACTCAGGGCAACCGCTTCACTACTCATCGTCACCCATGTTGCCGTTAACCGTTAGAGCAATTGGACCCAGGCTTCACGGGACTTTGGACACTGTCGACCTGCTACCCGATGTTTCAGGCACTCGACACGGGCAGCGGAGGCATGGGGGCCGGCTTGCCGAACATGTAGCCCTGGCCCAAGTGCCAGCCCTGCGACAGCAGCGTGGCCGCCTGATCGGGGGTTTCGATCCCCTCGGCGATACCCACCAGGTGAAGGCCCGCCACCAGACCCGCCAGGCCAGCTGCCAGGGCGTTGGCCGGGCTGTCGGCATCGGTGAGGTCGTTGACGAAGCTCCGGTCGAGTTTGAGGCCCGTGACCGGGAGGTCGCGTAGCAGCGAGATAGACGAGAAACCCGTGCCGAAGTCGTCCACGTGCACACCCACCCCCATGTCCCGCAGGATGGCGAGGTCCTCGTTGGCGACCTCCACCACCGACAGCACCGCAGTCTCGGTGACCTCGACCACGATGCGCCGCGGGTCGATGTCGTGGGACCGCAGGACGTCCGTGAAGTCGCGGATCCAGTCCCGCGAACGCATCTGCACAGCCGAGACGTTGACAGCGATCGACCCTGGCACATCCGGCCGCTGCGCCAACAAGGCACACACCTGGTCGAGCATCTGGTGGCCGATCCCGACGATGAGTCCCGAATCTTCGGCGACTTCCAGGAAGGCACCCGGTGACAGCAACCCCCGGGTCGGGTGCTGCCAGCGCACCAACGCCTCGTAGCCGACCACCTCGAAATCGCGCGCGAGGTCGACGACGGGCTGGTAGTGCGCCACGAATTCGCCGCGCGCCAAACCCGCCCGCAATTCCGCCTCGAGCGTGAGGCGGGTCATCGATTGAGCGTGCATCTCCTCGTCGAAGAAGTTCCACCGGGCACGACCGTCCGACTTGGCACGGAACAGGGCCGTGTTGGCGTCCCGCAGCAGGCTGGCCGCAGTGTCGTCCGGCCGGGCCACGGCGACGCCGATGGACGCCGTCGGCACGATGATGTGGCCCGCGATCTCGAGGTCCGAGGAGATCGCCGCGCTGATGCGCGCCGCCACCTGCTCGACTTCGCTGAGATCTCGGGCCTCTGGCAGCACCACCACGAATTCGTCCCCGCCGAATCTGCCCACCTGTGCCGGCGCGGCCAAGGCCGCCGCCATCCGCTCCGCCACCGCGCACAGCACCTCGTCGCCGGCACCGTGGCCGAGCGATTCATTGATCAACTTGAAGTTGTCGAGGTCGACGAAGTAGACAGCAACGTTGGCGGACCCCATGGCGGCTTGGAGCTCCTCATCGAGGGTGTCCAGCAGCCAGGCCCGATTGCGCAGTCCGGTCAAGGTGTCGTAGAAGGCGTGGAAGGCAAGTTGCTCGTTTGCCTCGCGCTCGGCTGTGAAGTCCTGCACTTGCACCAAGTAGCTGCCGGACTCGTCGCCGATGTGATCCAACTTGACCGCCGCGACTCGCGTCAGCGCAATGGAACCGTCGGCGCGCATCAGCCGAACCTCGTCCACGAATGACGGCTGGGTGCCTGCGGTCAGCAGTCCGGCGCCATACGTCACGACCTCGAGATCTGCCGGGGCCACCGCATCGGCGAGGTCGTGTGACAGCAGCCAGGAATCCTCCCGCTGCAGCAGCGCCCCGATGGCCGGGTTTACGACCATCATCGAGCCCTTGGCATCGATGACAGCCATACCTATCGTCGAGGCCCGCATGATGGTGCGGAAGAGAGCCTCGGAGGCGGCCAGGGCCTGCCTGGTCCGCTCCCGCTCAGTGACATCGCGGAACATCAGGCTCAGCAGTTCGCCGGACTTCACCGCGCTGATATCGAACTGTCTGACCTCGCCGGCCTGCATCTCGTCCGCATACGGCACCCCCTCCAGCAGCAACGGTTCGCCAGTCTCGATGACGTCGGCGTAGCTCGCCAGCAACCCGGCGGACTCCTGGCCGGGCACGACCGCGAGCAGTGGGGTACCGATCAGTTGCTCACGCGTGCTGTGAGTGTGGCGAAGCGCAGCGGCGTTGGCGTCCACGTGCACGAAGTCGACGATCCGCGCGTTGGCGTCACGCTGCGGCTCCAGCACGATCATCGGATCGAGCATCGCCTCCATCGTGGCGCGCAGTTGGTCGGAGGCAGCAGCAAGCTGATCAGCGACGTCCTGCTGCTCGGTGACATCGCGAGCTGCCCCGAAGACCACCACCGAACCGTCGTCGCGTTGCTGGCTGCGGCAGCGGTGCTGCGTCCACACCGTACGCCCATCCTTGGCGCGCCAACGCACGGTAAACTCGACCAACTCGCCGATGGGGGCCTCAATCGCACGTGTAAGGGCCTGGGCATCGCGCGGATCCAGAATCCTGAGCCCGAGTTGAGGATCGTCGTAGTGCTCCTGGGGGGTGTAGCCGACTAGGGCCTCCACCGACGGTGACACATATTCGAAGCCCAGGTCCGGGCTGACTCGTAATGCGTAGATGACGTCCGCAAGGGCAGCGGCGGCGTCGCGCAGGTTCTGCGCTGCTAGTTCCATTGCGACTCCAACTCGTGTCCCCCGGCCGTCCCTCGAAGGCCGGGATCGATGCGGAGTCGACCGATGGCCGGGGACGGCCTCCGCACGGCTGTCGTTCACCTTCACGTCGCCCACTTTCCTACGAGCGTACACAGGCGCTCACCTCGCCCGGATGGTCGCGGCCAGCCACGCCCATGAGCAACCCAACTCATTTGTAGTACCCGAGCACATCCACCAGGGCATCCGCGGGACTGCCGGCGCCGTTGTAGAGCTTGACGTCCCTCGACGGGGAAATCCCCACGACGGAGCCATTGGCACGGGTGTAGCCGGCCCCGGGCCAATTGAGCACCGAGGCCGTGACCAGCTCACCGGAGGCCGGGTAGGCACGCAAGTGCCCGTACCCACCGGTCGCCGTGACGGTCAGGTTGTAGGCGATGGCGGTGGCCCCGCTCGGCACCACCTGCATGCCACCGGCCTGGGTGGCGGCCACGTTTACCACCCGCACACCGGGATCCCCAGGCAGGATCGGCCCGGTGCCACCCTGTGCCGTGCGCGAATCCGACACCCGAGCCGGATCCGTCGGGTAGAACATGGCGCCGCCGGCCGAGTAGTACCCCACCACATCCACTAGGAATTGCACCGGCACTATGGCGCCGTTGAACACCCGAAGCCGCCGTTGGCTGTCGACCTGCACCGTCGAGCCGTTGGCGATCACATCTCCCCGAGTGGCCCAGTTGATGGTCGAACTCGTGGACGACTCGACGTCGCCAGGCATCACCCGCAGGTGACCTGGACCGTCCGGGCGCACGACCGAGACGGTGTAGGCGACCGCGCTGGCCCCTGCGGGCACCACTGAGGTTCGACCGTCGGCGGTGGTGGCGGTCGACACCAGCCGTGACGTGCCGGCCGCCAACGCACCCGCCGGATCCTGCCGACCGTCATACACGCGTACCGGGGTGACCGCGGTGAACCTGCCACCCGTCGCCGCCGCGGCAGGCACGTAGTAGCCGACGACGTCGATGATCACATCGACCGGCACCGAGGAGTAGACCTTGACCCGGCGTTGCGGGTCGATCTTGACGGTGGCGCCATTGGCGATGGTCTCGTTGGCCCGGAAGTTGATCGCCGATGCCGAGGTCAGGCTGGGCGCGTCGCCGGGCATGAGCCGCACGTGGCCGGCGGCGACAGGGTTGGGCACGGTCAGGTTGTAGGCGATCGCCACCGCCCCTGCGGGTACGACGGGCCGACCTCCGGCTTGGGTGGCGTTGATCGCAAACACCATGGCCTCAGCGGCCTTCAGGGGCCCCGGCCCGCCCTGGCCGACTCTGGTGTCGAGCACACGTGCAGGTGGCACCGGCACGAACACCGACGCGACCGGCGCCACCGGAGTGACGGACACCGCCGCCGACGCCGCGCCTGGCCCGGCGGAGTTCACCGCGCGCAACCTCACCTGGTAGGTCGTGCCGTTCGCCAAGCCGCTGATCACCAGCGGGGATGCCGGAGCGGCCGGGGTGCGCGCCTGCCACGGCGCCCCGTTCAGGGAGTACTCGTAGTTGGTGACGGCGGCCCCACCCTGATCTGCCGGCGGGGTGAAGCCCACGGCGACGGCGCCATCCCCGACTGTTGCGCTGAGCCCTGTGGGGGCACCCGGTGGCGACACTTTGGGTACCAAACGCATGACATTGATGGGTGTGGGGAAGGCGTCGGCGAATCCGATGAAGGTACCCCCCACGATGAGTTTGCCGTCGGGCTGCACCGCCAGCGCCTTCACCGAACCCTGACCTGTGAGGTCGGCGGCGAAGGTCGCATCCAAAGTGCCGGTCGCGGTCAACCGCGCCACCGAGCGTCGGGAGGCGCCGTTGTAGCCGTCGAACTGCCCGGCCACCAGCACGGTGGAGTCCACTTGCGGCACGATCTGCAATACCTCCGGGCTGTAGGCCTTGCTGGTGAAGCCCCCGCCGGCTCCGAAGGCGGAATCCACGCTGCCGTTGGCATTCAGCCTGGCGATGGCGCCGCGGGCGACAGAGTTGACCGACAGGAAGTCTCCCCCGATCAGCACCCGGCCGTCGGCCTGCAGACTCAGGGAATTCACGGTGCCCGTGCTGCCCCACTGATCCGCCACGACTCCCGCGCCGGGGTCGAACGTCACGTCGACAGTGCCGTCGGGGAGCAGCCGGGCGATACCGCGCCGATTGACGCCGTCAGCGGCATCGAACGACCCGCCCACCCAAATCTTGGCGTCCGTCCCCACGACAACCCGATTGACCGGGGCCTCCCTAGACTGGCTCATGAATCCGGTGCCCGGGTCGAATTCGGCATCAAGGGTTCCGTCGGCGTTCAGCCGGGCGATGCCATTGCGGGGCACCTGGTTTATCGCGTTGAACCAACCCCCGACCACCACTTTGCCGTCGGCCTGGAGCGCCAGTGAATGGACCCGGCCATAGCCCTCCCAGCTGCCGCCGACCCCGTCGCCGGGGTCGAACGAGGGGTCCAGGGTGCCATCGGCGAACAGCCGCAGCACACCACGACGGTCGATCCCGTCGAACTCGGTGAACCATCCCCCGATAATCACCTTGCCGTCCGGCTGGCGCACCAGCGACGTCACCGCCGGCGAGCCGTCGAGCACCGAGGTCGTGCCTCCCCCGGGGTTGTAACCTTCGTCCAGCGTGCCGTCGGCATTGAGCCGGGCGATGCCGCGCCGGGGTGCGCCGTTGAAGCTGCTGAAGGCCCCGCCGACCAGGACCTTGCCGTCCGGCTGCACCACGACGGCGGCCACCTCGCCGTTGAAACCCCGACCACGGGTGGCTGCTGGGGCATAGTCGGCGTCCAACGCCCCGCCCGCGGACAGGCGGGCGAGGCCGGCCCGCACCGCCCCGCCGAAGGTTTCGAAGTCGCCCACCACCAGCACCTTGCCATCGGCCTGCAGCATCACTTTGGCCACCGTGGCCCCTGCCCCCGGGCCTCCGTTGCCCGGCACGAAGGTGTCGTCGACCGTCCCAGCTGCGGTCAATCTGGCCAACCGTGGGCGGGCCGCCACACCCACCGCGTCGAAGTCGCCACCGGCCACCACCTTGCCGTCTGGCTGCACCACCACCGAGTTGACCCAGGGCCGGTAACCCTCGGCGTCGAAGGCGTCTTGGTCGCCGAAGGTGGGGTCGACCCCGCCGGTCGCGGTCAGCTGCACCAGAGAGGAACGGGCCACCCCGTTGAAGGTGCTGAACCAGCCGCCGACGACGATTCTGCCGTCGCCGCGCACGGCGAGGCTCGCGATCTGACCGGGCTGTGGCACACCGAAGATGGCCATTACCGGGCCCGTGCCAGGGTTGAAGCTGGGGTCCAGGGCGCCGCTGATAAGCAACCGTGCCAACCCCGCACGCGCCACCCCGTTGAATTCGCTGAATTCGCCGCCCACCAGCACCGCGCCATTGGCCAGCACCGCCATCGTCGTCACGCGACCGTCCGCGAAGCCCGCGCCGGGGTCAAAGGTGGCATCGACCGCCCCCGTGTTTGTGAGCCGGGCGATGTTCCGACGATTGAGGCCGTTGACCGTTTCGAAGTGGCCGCCGATGAGGACCTTGGCGTCGGGGGTCATGCTGATCACCTGCACGACGCCCAACGTCCCCTCGTCCTTCACGCCGGCGCCGATGGTGAACCCGGCGTCGACCGAGCCGTTCGTATTCAGCCTCACGAGAGTCGGACGGGGCACCCCGGCGAAGGCATCGAACCAGCCGCCGACGAGGACCTTGCCATCAGCCTGCACCGCCAGACTCGTGACCGTGCCACTGCGCTGCGCAGCCCCGCCCAGGACCGTCGGACCGCCGCCAGGGTCGAAGGCCACGTCGAGGGTGCCGTCAACGTTGAGTCGGGCCAGACTCGCACGCGGTACCCCCGAAACTGCCTCGAAACTACCCCCGATGATCACCTTGCCGTCAGCCTGCACGGCGATGGCCTCGATCGATCCGGCAAGCCCGCCCCGAGGGTCGAATGCCGGATCGATGACCACGCCAGCACTCGCAGCAGCCGCCGAAGGCCCCAGGACACCCCCTGTCACGAGGCTCATCAGCGTCGCCA
>JAUPKO010000293.1 GCA_030837395.1 Actinomycetota bacterium
TACCGGGTGGCGCGGGACCGGGATCGGGTTGCCGTGGCCGGTTCGTCGCTGGGTGGCTACATGTCGCTCTACACCTCGGCGCGGTTCGGCGATCAGATCGGTGCGGCGTTGGCGTTCTCGCCGGTGGCTCTCGACCAGCCGATGGCCGGGCACGTGTTGCGCGCCTTCATCGCGACCTCGCCGGCATCCCACCCGCAGCGCTACTACCTCGACATGGGCGATGACGAGGACCTCGACTACACCACCCGTGAAGCCCTGGTGGCCAACCTCGGGCCGATCGAGGAGGCGCTGCGCGCTGCGGGCCACACCGACATCTGGTCACGGGTGATCCCCGGCGGCGTTCACGACGAGGTGTCGTGGGGGGAGCGCTTCGGCGAGGTCGTGGATTGGTGGGCGCAGGGCTGGGGGTGAGGATCGACCGGTGCCACCGCGTCAGGTCGCAGCGGCCAGGGCCGCGTCGATGGTGCGGGCCAGGGCTGGCTCCGGCTGGGCACCCACGACACGATCCACCACAGCGCCCCCACGCATCACCAACAGCGTGGGGATGCTGCGAGCGTCGTATCGGGCCGCGGTGGCCGGGCAGTCGTCCACATTGACCTTGACCACCTTGAGTTTGCCGGCGTAGCGCTTCGCGAGCGACTCCAACACCGGTGCCACCATGCGACACGGCCCGCACCACGGCGCCCACAGGTCCACCAGCACCACGCCGGGCGCGGCCACTGCCTGATGGAAGTCCGCGTCGTCGGCCGACACGAGCCAGGGGAGGTCGGCCTGGCACTTGGCGCACCGCGGGCGACCCGAGGCGGACACCGGGACGCGGTTCTTGGCACCACACGAGGGACAGACGGCGATACTGGGATTGGCCATTCCCCCACCGTGCCGATCCCGGCTCCATTTGGCAAGCCGGATTCGGCACGGAATGCGTTGCGGTCCGCGGCGACTCTCGCACTCAGTCGGCCAACCCGGCGGTGACCCCCAAGAAGGTCTCGCAACCGATGCGCCGCTTCGCCGCTGGTCGTGCGTCAACCGCCCCGTAGGGTTGCACGGTGTGCACTCGGGTGTTCTGGTCGCAGAATGACGTCGCCAAGGTTGTGGCGCGGACGCTGGACTTCAGTGTCCCTGATGAGCCACGGCTGTGGTGGCTGCCGGCGGGTATGACGCGGCAGGGCCACCCTGATCTGCCCGCTGTGGCGTGGACGTCCGGCTTCGCCAGTGTGTCGGTGGCCGAATGGGACCAGGCGTATCTGGAGGGCCTTAACTCGGCCGGACTGGCCGCGCACGCCTTGATGTATACGACCGCCGAGTACGAACCCGTCGATGACCGCCCGGCCCTGGCCACGAGCCTGTGGGTGCACTACATCCTCGACAACTTCGACAACGTCGCCGATGCCGTTGCCGCCCTTGCCGACGTCCGGGTGACGCCGGTCGAGATTCTTGGCATCCCCATGGGGGTGCACGTCGCGATCGAGGACGTGCACGGCGACTGTGCGATCTTCGAGCCGACCGATGGCACCATGGTGGTCCACCACGGGCCTGAGTTCCAGATCATGGCGAACTCACCCGGCCTCGACGAGCAACTGGCCAATCGCGTCCGCTACCGGCCGTTCGGCGGCGAGTTGCCACCCCCGGGCGACATCACATCGCTGGACCGCTTTGTCCGTGCCAGCTACTTCCATCATTACTTGACCCCGCCGGCGGATTCGCGCGAGGCGGCCGGCGGGGTGATGCAGGTGGTGATGTCGGTGTCCAAGCCGCCGGGTGCGCCCTACCCCGACGGCGATATCTACCCGACCCGTTGGCAGAGCACCTCGGACCTGACCAACCTCGACTTCTACTTCTGGTCGCGCACGTCCCCGGCCCTGGTGTGGTTGAGCATGGCGGAATTGGCTGGGCAGGAGGCAGCGCTATCGGTGGATTTGTTCACCCCGGGCCTCGCCGGCGACCTCGTACCCCACCTGGCGCCTGGCCGGTCAGCCCCCACCGGCTGACGGGAGGCCGCGACCGGGCCTAGGACGCAGTCACCTCGGCGACGCTGTCGATGTCGACCAGCCTGCCGTTGAGGGCCTTCGCCACGTAGATCAGCCACAGGATCATGCCCACGTGCAGCACGTCGTTCTCGGAGAAGTAGAAGCCGTTGCCGTCGTCCCACAGCATGGCCGTGATACCTGCCGCGTAGTAGGCGAAGTAGGCCACCTGCACCGCGACGAGGGTCACCGCGGCGATCACCAGACTCCTGTCGAGGGCGCTGTGTGTACGGCGGTAGCCTGCACCCGCCACAACGATGACGATCACGATGCCGGGCAGCGCGAACAGCATCAGCACGGAGAACGAGAGCAGCGTGGCATTGGGTTGGTAGATGCCGATCAGCGAGATCACCACGTAAACCGCAGTGTTGACGATCGAGTAGATGATCAGTCCCCGACGCAGGCCGCCGCGGGTGCACGCGTAGGCCACGGCGATCAGCATCGCCGACACACTCGCCGCCTGGGTCAGGCTGTAGCCCACCTCGAAGCCGTTGGTCAACAGGCAGTACTGCCGACCCTCGCATTTGAGCACGTAGCTGAACGCCTGGTAGCTGATGCCCGCCTGCGCCGCCCCCAGCCCGCCGAGCACGAGGGCGATGCCGAGCCACAGCCGCGAGCGCTGCCCTCGACGTGTCACCAGGAACATGATGCCCACTGCCACCCACAACCCCGCCAGCAGGAACACCAGGAAGGTGCCCAGAGGTTCGTTGAGCACGGTGCCCCCGACATCGACTGACGGGCGCGCTGCTTGCCATTGCTCTGGGGTGGTCGCGGGTGCGTATTGCAGTTCGTCGAGCTTGCCGCAGCCGGTGATGGTCACGGCGGTGAGGATCGCGGCCAGGGCGTGGCTGCGAGTCCTGCGGCGGGAGGGTCCAGTGGTCACGGCATGACTCTGGCCTAATCGGGCGGGGGATGTGGCCCATACTGACCATTGCGA
>JAUPKO010000294.1 GCA_030837395.1 Actinomycetota bacterium
CCGATCCTTTCGGGTACCGGAACGGGCGGTGCACGAGTTCCTGCGGCGTTCGTTCAACGCCGCAGGCTGAGGCGTCGACGCGCCGCGCTGCCCGCCGGGTGGGTCTGACCCCCACCCGGCTCGGCCAGGCCCTAGGCTAGGGGGAGTGACCGGCCTGGGTTCAGGCGCACATCGAAGGGATACTCGTGGGTTCAGTAGTCAAGAAGCGTCGCAAGCGGATGGCCAAGAAGAAGCACCGCAAACTGCTGCGCAAGACGCGCGTTCAGCGTCGCAACAAGAAGTAGCCGCTGCCCGGGCGTTGTTCGTCAGGCGGGCCGGTGCGCCCGCCTGTGAGATCAGGAGGTGACACGTGTCTCGAGTCGTTCTCGTCACCGGTGTCTCGCGGTATCTGGGCGGCCGGATGGCCCGAATCCTGACCGCGGAACCCGGGATCGAGCGGGTGATCGGCGTCGATGTGGTGCCACCTCGGCAAGACATCGGGGGCGCCGAGTTCGTCCGCGCCGACATCCGCAACCCGATCATCTCCAAGGTGATCCGGGCGGCCAGCGTCGACACCGTCGTGCACATGGGGGTGATCGCCACGCCGGTGCAGGCAGGCGGCCGGATGTCGATGAAGGAGATCAACGTCATCGGCACCATGCAACTACTGGCCGCGTGTCAAAAGGCCCCCACTCTGGAGAAGTTGGTCGTCAAATCGACCACGGCCGTCTACGGTTCCGGGCCCAAGGATCCGGCCATGTTCACCGAGGAGATGCAGCCCAAACACCCGCCGTCGTCGGGTTGGGCCAAGGACTCGGTCGAGGTCGGGGGTTACGTGCGCGGCTTCGCCAGGCGTCGGCCCGACGTGGCCGTCACGAAGCTGCGGCTGGCCAACTTCTTCGGCCCCACGGTGGACACTCCGATGACCTCTTACTTCTCGCTGCCGGTGATTCCGACCGTGCTCGGGTACGACGCCCGGCTGCAGTTCATCCACGAGGATGACGGGCTCGAGGCGTTGCGCCGCGCGGTCACCGAGGATCACCCTGGGACGTTCAACATCGCCGGTGACGGCATCCTGCTGCTGAGCCAGGCTGCGCGGCGGGCGGGTCGGCCGATCGCACCTATCCCGGCGCCCATGGTGGGCCTGGTGGGGGCGGCCGTCCGGCGCGCTGGGCTGGCCGACTTCTCACCGGAGCAGGTGCGCTTCCTCACCTACGGCCGAGGCGTCGACACCACCCGCATGCGTGACGTCTTCGGCCTGCACCCTCAGCACACGACGGCCGAGACCTTCGACGAGTTCGTCCGGTCCCGCACCACCCCTCGGCTCATCCCACCAGAGAAGGTGGAAGCTGCCGAACGCCAACTCATCTCACTCCTGGGAAGGGGCACGGCACATGCCTGACGCCCGAGTCATCCCCTTCGACGACAGCGGTCGACCCCGATTGCGCCCCGCGGTCGAGGAGGAGGTCTTCGAGGTTGAGGACCTCCAGGAGGAGCCGCGCAGCATGGCCGACCGAGTGGCCGGCACGCTGGACTTCCTGCGCCGTCGGATCACCGGCGAATACGAGGTGGACGAGTTCGGTTTCGACCCGGAGTTTCTAGATCGGGTGTTGATGAGTCCGTTGCGGCCGCTGTACTCCAGCTACTTCCGGGTCGAGACGCGCGGGCTCGAGAACGTGCCTGATACCGGCGGCGCGCTGGTCGTGGCCAACCACTCGGGCACCATCGCCCTAGATGCCGTCATGACCCAGCTCGCCCTTCTCGATCACCATCCGGCTCACCGCCACCTGCGGATGCTCGGCGCCAATCTGGTGTTTTCGACGCCCTTCGTCGGGGAACTGTCACGCAAGGGCGGGCATACCTTGGCCTGCGCTCCGGATGCGGAGCGATTGCTGTCTGAGGGTGAACTCGTCGGTGTGTGGCCCGAAGGCTTCAAGGGCATCGGCAAGCCCTATAGCGAGCGCTACAAGCTGCAGCGCTTCGGTCGCGGCGGTTTCGTCGCGGCGGCGCTGCGCACCGGCGTGCCGATCATTCCGTGCGCCATCGTCGGGGCCGAGGAGACCTACCCGATCATCGGCAATGCGAAATTCCTTGCCCGCCTGCTCGGCTTGCCCTACTTCCCGCTGACCCCCACCTTCCCATGGCTGGGCCCGTTGGGCATGGTGCCGCTGCCGAGCAAGTGGATCATCGAGTTCGGCGAGCCGCTGAGCACCGATGCCATGCCCGCCGGCGCGGCCGACGACCCCATGCTGGTGTTCAACATCACCGACCAGGTGCGCGAAACGATCCAGCAGACCCTGTACCGGTTGCTGGTGCAGCGGCGGTCTGTGTTCCGCTGACCGGTCTGGTCGCCCGTTCCGACCGCGCCGGCCCGGACCTCGGGCACGCAAACCTGTTGCTGCCGTGCCAGAATCTCGCAGGTGAGAGCGAATATCGCGAGTCTCGTGACCGAGGCCGCTACCCGGACGCCGGATGCGCCCGCCCTCATCACGGTTGACCGTACGGTGGTCTGGTCCGAGTTGGAGCGCATGGTGCGCGCCGTGGCTGGCGGGCTGGCGGCACGCGGGTTGGTGCCGGGGGATCGGGTGGCGATGCTGGTCGGTAACAGCGTCGAATTCGTGTCGAGCTACTTCGGTGTGTTGCGGGCCGGCCTGGTGGCCGTGCCGATCAACACCGGCTACACGGTTTACGAGGTGCGTTACCAGGTGGAGCAGTCCGGGGCTGCGCTGCTGATCTGTGAGGAAGCCACCGCCACGGTCGCCCGCGAGGCGTCGGGCGAGGTGCCGGTGGTGACCATCGGCTCAGACGCCTGGCGCAGCCTCACTGTCGGCTCGACGCCGCCGCCGGAGTTGTCCGGGGCGGCCGAGGACCTGGCCGTGCTGCTGTTCACCTCCGGCACCTCCGGACGGCCCAAGGGGGCGATGTTGAGCCACCGGGCGCTGTTCGCCAACCTCGACCAGTTGACCGCCGTGCCCGAGCCCGCACCCATGCTGCCGGACGACGTTGTGTTGCTCATCCTTCCGCTGTTCCACAGCTATGCCCTCAACGCGGTGCTCGGCATGCTGGCAATGCACGGTGCCGCGGCGGTGCTGCCCGAGCGCTTCGATCCGGTGCGGGCCCTGGCACAGGTCAAGCGCCATGGGGTCACGGTGGTGGCCACCGCGCCGCCGGTCTACCAGGCTTGGTCCGAGTTGCCGCGGATCGGTGAAGCGTTGGCCGGCGTGCGGATGATGCTGTCCGGGGCGGCGCCGTTGACCCGGGAGTTGCACGAGGCGTTCACCGCCGCCACGGGTCTGCCGGTCTGGGAGGGCTACGGCATGACCGAGGCCAGCCCGGTGGTCACCTCGACGATTGTCAGCGGACGGCCCAAACCCGGCAGTGTGGGTCAACCACTACCCGGTGTCGAGGTCAAGCTGTGCGACGAGGAGGGCCACGAGGTCGACGAGGGCGACCCGGGGGAGGTGGTAGTGCGTGGGCCCAACCTGTTCTCGGGCTACTGGCCTGATGGTCATGGGGGTCCCGACGACGAGGGCTGGTGGGCCACCGCTGACGTGGCCATCTTCGATCACGAAGGTGACCTGCAGCTGGTCGATCGGCGCAACGACCTCATCATCGTCAGCGGCTTCAACGTCTACCCCCGGGAGGTCGAGGAGGCACTGTTCCGGATCCCCGGTGTGCGGGAGGCTGCCGTCATGGGGGTGGCAAGCGAAACCACCGGCGAGGCGGTCAAGGCGATCCTCATCGTCGAAGACGACGTGGAGCTTGACGCCGAAGCCGTGATCGCCGCCTGCCGCACCCGTCTGGCTCGATTCAAGTGCCCGACCCTGGTGGAGTTCGTCACCGAACTGCCGCACTCGGGGACCGGCAAGATCTCCAAGGGGGTCCTGCGCGAGCGCATCGCGGGGCTGCGCGAATGACGTCGCCGCCGCGGGTGGTGCTGATCGGCAAGCCGGACTGCCACCTGTGCGACGTGGCGCGCACCGTCGTCGAGACCGTCTGTGCCGAGGCGGACCAGGACTTCGACGAACTCTCAGTGCGGGATTCGCCGGAGTTGATGGATCGGTACGGTGACTACACCCCGGTAGTGCTGGTGGATGGCGAGCAGCACGACTTCTGGCGGATCAGCGCCGACCGGTTGCGCGCCGCGCTGGCCATGCCGCCGCGGCCGCAGTGACCTGGGCTCAGCCGTTTCGCCGCACCGGCCCGGGCAGGATGAAGTCGTACCGGCGACGCATCACCCTGGTGCGCAACCAGCGGTCCGCCCGCCTCACGCGCAAGAACAACTCCAGCGTCGCGGCGTCGTCGTCGTAGTAGTTGCTCACCTGTGCGGGGGTGATCGGCCCGTCGGCGCCGAGCCAGTCGTTGACGGCAGCCAGACCGACCGGGATGCGGGCGGCGGCGCCCTCCTTGATGAAGTTCCCCAGCAGGTCCAGGCCCACAAGCCGACGGTCGAAGTAGTCGTCCATGTACTGCTCCCCGGTGCGTCGCCACAGGTACCAGGACCGCACCCCCGGCGGTACCGCGGACAACAGGATGCGCGGTGCCATCTGGTAGACCCCGCCGACCCGCACGAAGGGAGTGCCGACGTCGATCAACGCGGGGGTGGCTCCGTCGCCGACAGTCGGCAGCCACCAGTTCGACAACTGAGCGTCGATCGCGAGTTCGGTGTCGGCGTCGCCGCCGGCGAATGTGGCGTCCACCTGCGTCAGCACGGCCCGGATCAGCGCGGTCAACGCGGCGTCGTCGACAGTGTGCAGCAGTGAGTTGCCCAGACCATCGGCGGGCAGTTGCGGCTGCAGCAGGTAGACCGCGGACGTGCGAGCGGCCCGCGGCACCGGCACCACCGCGGTGTCCACAACGGTCACCCCGGCGGCGCGCAGGGTGTTGATGTAGCCCGTGACCAGGTCGACGTAGCCCGCCACGGCGGCCTCGTCCGGGAAGCCGGTCATGCGTTTGGCCACCAGGGAGGTGAACAGCGGGTCCGGCACGATCAGCGTCGCGGAGATCTCTCCGTGCGCCAGCACCCGCAGGCCCGAACGTTCCGGGTGCGCCGGGTCCAGGTCGGCCTCCCACCCAGCCAACCGGCTGGCTGCCGCTCCGACGTCGGGTAGCGAGGCGCCTGCGGCCCCGGCCCCTCCGGTCACCAGGAGGCCGCCGTCGCGCAGGCCCGATCGAAGGCGGCCAACGCCTCGTCGATCGTCGCGTCGTCCATGAGCAACCCCGGCTTGACCTGCAGCACCGACCTGTCGAAGCCGGCGAACATGGCCCACACTCCCTCGTCGAACAGCAGCTTGGTCATCAGCATGCCGCCCATCTCCTGATGCATCCGAAGTCCGATCACCAACCCGGTCTGACGTACCTCGGCGATCCAACCCGGGTAGCGCCGAGCCAGCTCCGCCAGGCCGCGGGCCCACCGCCGCGCCACTGCCGCCGCCCGTTCGACCGTCGCCGGCGCCAGGGTGAGGTCCAGCACGGTGCCCGCCACCTGGCAGCCGAGTTCGGACCCGCCGAAAGTCGAGATGTGCCCCCAACCGTCCTGCTCCAACCAAGCCCCCATGGGCTCGGACAGCAGCGTCGCGGCGATCGGATAGATACCGCCGGACAGCCCCTTGCCCGTGACGAGGATGTCCGGTACCACGCCGAAGTGCTGGGTGCCCCACAGCGATCCGGTGCGTCCGAGGCCGGTCTGCACCTCGTCGGCGATGTAGGCCGCACCATGGGCATCGCACAGTCGACGCAGTCCGGGGAGGTAGCCGGTCGAGGGCACCGGGAAGCCGGCCGTCGCCGGAATCGTCTCGACCAGCACCGCCGCCACGTCGTGCGCGATCAGGGCGTGCTCAAGGGCGGCGAGGTCGTCGAAGGGCACCCGGATCACATCGTTCGGGTCATCGCTGAGGAAGGCCGCGGCCGCCCTCTCGTCGCCAGCGGTCAGCGCCAGGCCGGTGTGGCCGTGATAGGCGTCGGTCAGGCTGATGATCACCCGTCGCCCGGTGGCCCGCCGGGCGCTCTTGATGGCCAGGTCCACGGCTTCGCCACCACCGCTGGCGAAGACCGCGTAGCGCATCCCGGGGGTGGCCTCGACCAGTCGGCGGGCGAGCACCGCCCGCGGGCCGCTGGGGAAGTGATGGTTGCCGATGTCATATGTCTGCACGGCCTCGAGCAGTGTGGCGATGACGTCGGGATTGCGGTGTCCGAGGTTGTAGACCCCGCCGTTGAGGTGCAGGTCGATCCGCTCGGTGCCATCGAGGTCCCATAGCCGGTAGCCCTCCCGGCGTCCGATCACCATGGCGATGCCAGCTGTGCGCATGGTGCGCACGCGGTCCGGGCACAGGTACTGCTCGGCCAGTTCGAGCACCTCGGCTTTGGTCACCGCTGCGGCCGTCATGAGGTGGCTGGCCGGCGCGCGGCCTGATCGAAGCGATCCCAGGCGCGGGCGTACAGGCGCGGGCGCCGTTGCCGCACGGGGCGATGCGTCACTTCGCCCAGCAGTCGGTCGGTCAGCTGGCGGGCCCGCGTGAAGGCGTCGGCCGTGAGGGCAGCTCGCTCGGTCGTGCCGGCCGCACCCCCGGCGGTCTGCTGCGCCACGCGGGCGGTCAACTCCGCCTCGAACTCGGCGATGGCACGTTGCACGACGGGGGCGCGGTCGGCGTAGTCCACCAGCACCGCCCGGTGCAGGTCTTCGTGCCGCCACCACAGCGAGAAGGTGTCGTAGAACCTCCCGGGCGCGGGCTCGAGATCGGGCAGCCCCGAATCCAGCCAGACCGGAGCGAACGCCGACAAGCAGGTGGCCGAGGTGCCGGTCAGCCACACGGTCGATCCCTCGGGGCGCAGGTGGGCCACCATCGCCCCGGTACTTTGGCTGACCCGCACCGGTCCGAACCCGGCATGGGCGCAGACGGTCTGGCCGAACAGTCCCGAGGCGGGCGTCCACGATGGCGCCCGTCCCGCTTCGCCGTGGTCGCGCAACAGCGCCATGGCCTCGGGCACCGTCACGGCGCCGGCCGCGCGGGCAAGGGCGTCGGTGGTGCGGCACTGGCGGGCCTTGGCATCGGAGAATCGCGTGTAGAGGAAGTCAGAGTGGGCACCGGCGATGTCCGTGGCGTCCTGCAGGCCGGGGGAGGCGGCATCGAAATCGTCGCGGATGGTCAACGCATTCGAGATCGATCGCGACCCCGAGACCCGCGTGGTCACCCAGTCCCGGCCGACGGTCTCGAGCACGAACGCACTGGCCGCATCGGCGATCAGGTAACTGTTGTCGTAATGCAGATCAGCGGTGTGCCCCGCCTTGCCGGCCTGGCCGTGACGCGCCAGCAGGGTGGTGATCACCGACACGGCCGCTTCGGCGTCGTCGGCGCGCTCCAGGGCCAGCCGTAGCAGGTCCATACCCAGCAGGCCGGGTTCGGACTCGGGCTTGGCGCGCGTGAACACGGCCTCGTTTCCGATCGCGACCCCGGCATCGTTGACGCCCATCTCGGCGCCCCAGATCCAGTAGGGCTTGCTGAGCAGAACGGCATGCGTGTGTCGGGCCTGGTCGAGGCTGATGTAGGTGGCGCGCAACTGGGCCCCCGCGGCATGCTCGGCGGCAGCGAGGCGGACGATCGGCTGTGCCTCGTTGGGCTCCCGGTCGCTGTTCTTGCCCAGGATCACCGACCCGTCGGCGGTGGCGTCGGACAGGGCGACAAAAGTGTCACACACGCAGGGCCTCCTTTCGACCGATCCCACGTTGCCACACCTCGGGCTCCGAAGGCTCGTCCGCAGGTGGTGGCCGGGCGCGGACAGCGCAACGTGTGTGACTCCGGTCACGTCGCCCGCCTGGTCGGATCGACGGATTTGGAGCCCTCGGCCCACGTGCGTATCCTGGGGGGCGTCACCCCCTACCCCCAGGAGCCCCCTGTGCTGTTTCCGCTTGCCTTGCGGCCGTCCCGCCGCTGCTGGTGTGGGGTCGGCGGTGCGCGGTGACGCTCATCGTGGTGGGGGTCAGCCACCGTTCCGCGCCGTTCGACGTGCTCGATCAGGCGGCTTTGGACGATGACGGTGTGCGGGTGCTGCTCGATCATGCGGTGACCAGCGATCATGTGGCTGAGGCGATGGTGGTGTCCACCTGCAACCGGGTCGAGGCCTATGCCGATGTCGACCGCTTCCACGGTGCCGTGGAGGACCTCGGCGCGAGCCTGGCCAAGATGGCGGGGCTGCCGGTGGCCGAGCTCGTGCCGCACATGTACGTGCACTACGACGAGCGCGCCGTACACCACGTGTTCTCGGTGGCGTCCGGGCTGGACTCCATGGTGGTCGGCGAGCAGCAGATCCTGGGGCAGTTGCGGCAGGCGCTGCGGATCGCGCAGGAGTACGGATCGGTCGGCCGTACTATCAACGAGTTGGCTCAGACCGCGTTGCGGGTGGGCAAGCGGGTGCATTCGGAGACGGCGATCGACCGCCACGGGGCGTCCGTGGTCAGTGTGGCTCTCGACCGCGCGGCCGAGGTGATCGGCGGCCTGGGGGGCCGGCGTGCGGCCATCGTCGGCGCCGGTGGGATGGCTTCGCTGGCGCTTGCCTACCTACAAGACGTTGGGGTGGCCGAGATCGTCGTGGTCAACCGGACGGTGGCCAACGCCGAGCGGCTGGCGCGGGGGGAGTCGACAATGGATCGGCCGGGTGCTCCGGTGCGCGCCATGGGTATGGCCGACGTGGCCGAGGCGATCGCCGCTGCGGATGTCGTGCTGACCTGCACCGGGGCCGCCGGCACGGTGATCGATGC
>JAUPKO010000295.1 GCA_030837395.1 Actinomycetota bacterium
CTGCGACTTCAACACCTACACCGCAGCCGAACTGGGTCCTGGCGTGGGGCGGGACACGTTCGCAGCGTCCGCCATGGCGGAGATCGACCTCGCCGCAGACCTGCTGGGCTCTCCACGGCGGGTCGAGACGGTGTTCTTCGGCGGCGGCACGCCGACGCTGCTGCCCGCCGCCGACCTCGTGCGGATCCTCGCGCATATCGATCGGCGCTGGGGGCTGGTGCCGGGTGCGGAGGTCACTACGGAGGCCAACCCGGACTCGGTCGACCCGGCCTATCTGGCCGAGTTGCGTGCCGGGGGCTTCACCCGGATCAGCCTGGGCATGCAGAGTGCGTCGGCGAGTGTGCTCGCCACTCTCGACCGCAGTCACGCCCCCGGCCGGGCGGTGGCCGCCGTCGCGGAGGCCCGGCAGGCCGGGTTCGAGCAGGTCAGCCTGGACCTGATCTATGGCACCCCGGGGGAGACCGAGGCTCAGTGGCGCGCCTCGCTGGAGGCAGCGCTGGCCGCCGGTGTGGACCACGCATCGGCCTACGCCCTCACCGTCGAGCCTGGGACTGCCATGGGGGCCGCGGTGGCCCGCGGAGTCTTGCCCGCACCGGATCCGGACGTGGCCGCGGCGCGGTACGAGGTGGCCGACGATGTGCTCAGCGCTGCGGGTCTGGAATGGTATGAGATCTCCAACTGGGCCCGACCCGGCTCCGAATGCCAACACAACATCGGCTACTGGACCCCCGGCGCCGACTGGTGGGGGGTGGGCCCGGGGGCGCATAGTCACCTCGACGGCGTGCGCTGCTGGCACGTCAAACATCCTCGGCCGTATGCCGCGGCGGTCGCCGCTGGCAAGTGGCCGGTGGCGGGGTGGGAGGTGCTCGACGATGACGCACGGGCGCTGGAGTCCGTGATGGTCGCGATCCGGCTGCGCCGCGGCCTGGCCGTTGCGACCGCGGACGAGGCCACCGTGGCGGCGCTGGTGGCCGATGGTTTGGTGTCGGTGGAGCGTGACCGGATGGTGCTGACCCGGGTCGGCCGGCTCCTTGCCGATCGGGTCACACTGCGGCTGCTGGCCTAGCGTGACCCGTGGACTCGGCGGGCGGTCTCGGTCAGGCGATGGACACCATCCTCATCGGGATGTCGACTCCGATGATCCGACCGTCTGACACCAGGAGTCGATTGCGGGTCTGGTCGTAGGCGATGCCGCCAGCCCACCCCATGCCGAATCGCTCGGCTGGCAGGGGTCCATTCACCCCAGCGGAACGCAACGGGACGTTCGAGGGTGACAGATAGACCCCGCCGACGACGGTTCGGATCGCCCCTGAATCGTCGAT
Organism: Actinomycetota bacterium; assembly: GCA_030837395.1. GTDB lineage: Bacteria > Actinomycetota > Actinomycetes > S36-B12 > UBA10799 > JACJWR01. The sequence continues at coordinate 1,323 of JAUPKO010000295.1, forward strand.
GCAGCGCACGCGGTAGTTGAGGAAGTCCGTCACGCACACCTCGCCGTTGCCCAGATCGGCCAAGAAGCCGGTGACGGACAACCTCGACCACACTGCGGGTCCACCATCACCCACATCACCGGTCATCGGACCTTCGAGGCCCCACTGCGATCTGGTTTCCGCCGGGCCGTTCTTGGGTTCGCCGTAGTTGCGCCAGCACCAGTTCAGGTCGGTGCCGTAGCCCGCGAAGGCATGGATGGTGCCCTGCGGATCCACCCAGCGCAGCCGACAGTTGTTGCCGTCGGAGATCAGCAGGCCACCACGGTAGCCGAGCATGTCCGCTGGCCCCCAGAGCTTCGCCGACGTGGCCGGGCCCTCGTCGCCGCTGAAGCCAGGGGCACCAGTGCCGGCGACCCTGCGCATGATGCCATCCGCGCCCACCGCCACGATGCGATCGGACGAGTCGGAGATGTAGAGGATGGCGCCGATCCGTCGCGAGGTGGTAGGTCGGTCCAGCGAGGCGTTGAGGGCCGAGCCGCCTTCGCCGCAGGTCGACGAAGCGCGGATGCAACGCTCACCGTTGCCGGCCAGCCTGCGCACGATGCCGTCGTGGCCCAACTTCGTGACCACATGGTTGAAAGAATCGGTGATGATGAGGCCGCCATCGGAGTCCACGGATACTCCGTGCACCCAATTCAGGCAGGTCTGCAGGGCCGGTCGGCCCCACGCACACGCGGGCCCGGCTGATCCCGTTGCCTGACCCGTGCCGACGACCGTGCGGATGATGCCGGCAGCATCGACGTGGCGCACGCGCTGATTGGCACTGTCGGCGAAGTAGTACCCGCCCTTGCCGTCCGCCGCGATGGTCGTGGCCTGAGCGATGCGAGCCGCTGAGGCGGGACCGCCGTCGCCGGCGAAGTTGATCGGTCGCAGAAACTGCGGCAACCAGCCCGCGCTCCGTTCGACGAGCACCTCGGCGGCGCCGAAATACGCTTGCGACCAACCGTCCTCGGGGCTGGCGACGGCAGGTTTGATGATCTCGTGGGTGCCGGTGCGGGCATGCCAATACAGCACCCCGGAGGCGAAGCGGTTGGCACGTCCGCCGGCGAAGTCGGTCTCGTCCGTGGTGAGCATGCCGAGTGTGGCGCGGTCCACCGCAGTCATGGCGCTGTAGCGGACTCCAATGGCGCCGGCCAGCACGTGAGCGCCGGTCTCGGGTGACCACAGGATGTGCCCGGCCCGGCTGAACGTGGCCCAGCGCGCCCGTGTTGATGGATCGCCCACCTGCGCCGGCATCGGCTCGCTGGTGGGAATGCCCAGCTTTGCGCCCAGCCCGGGGGTCATCACGTAGTGCTGCCAGATCGGCCCCCACAGGGCCACGGCCGGCTGTCCCGGTTGCCACCAGATACCACCTGCTTGGAAAGGAGAGGTTCGAGAGCCTGCGACAGGGCCGTCGGCCTCATCGTGCAGGAGTGCCCCCAGTGTGGTGCGGGTGGCCGCGGGCAGGGCGTTGTAGCGGGCCCCGACTGCGCCCGACGTTGCGGTCACACCGACTGTGGGGGTCCACATCACTGCGCCGAAGAAGAATCGATTGACACGTCCGCCAGTGAAGTCAGTGGCGCCCTCACCGCTGATCGCCGCACCCAGCCGTGCCTGGAGGAGGGGGTCTGACAGGTACCGCGACGCGATGGCGCCATAGATCTCGTGGCCGCCCAATACGGGATGCCACATGACGGCCCCACCGCTGAAGCGGCTGATTCGCGAGGTGGTGAGGTGGCTCGACTCGGCGGCGACCGGGACGCCCAACTCCTGCTTCACGGCCGCGCTCAAGCCCAGCCAATGCAGGCGGATGGCACCCCTGAGAGCCTGCACCCCCGTGGCGGCCGACCAGAACAGCGTGCCACCTGTGTATTGGCGCAGTACCGAGTTTGCGGCGGGTCCGGGGAGGTCTGCGGATTGGGGATCACCCAGCCACCCTGCAGCCCCGCCGGCAGCGAGCCACGCCGTGGTGATCGCGGTGGAGGCCCCCGGCTGCGGGGTATCGGAGACAGTGGCTGCGGCCGCCTGCAGCGATGCAGGTGCAGCGCCGGTGGTCGGGTCCGGCGCGACCGAGGCGGCAGCGGCCGCCTGTGGTTCGGTGGCCGTCGTCGACAGAGGTTCGGCGCCCGGTGCCTGTACGGCGCCGGTGGACTCTGCTGCCGACCCGGAAGGCTGCTCCATTGGTGAGGTCCAGGCGCTCGCGCTGGTCGCTGGTGGCGTCCGCACGCTCGCGCTGGTCGTGCCGTCCTGGCTTGATTGGGTCGATTCGGCGGTGGGTACGGCAATGGAGACCGGTGCCGGCGACCCGGTCAACGTGCCAGAAATCGGCGCCGGCGGCCGGGACTCGTTCCACCCCACGACACCTGTGGCGCCGATTGCGAATGTGGCTGCAGCGACAGCCATCACAGTCGGCAAGCGCCGACCACCGGCCAGACGGCGGCGGTGCTTGCCCCGACTCCCCATAACTCCGTCCTATCAGTCCGCTCCGCCGGTGTCCGCGGTAGGGCTGGCGCCACCTGTCGTTTCGGGGACCAAGCGGATGATCCGATCATCGTCCGGGC
>JAUPKO010000296.1 GCA_030837395.1 Actinomycetota bacterium
CCGGCCGAAAACCGACCCACGGATAAGTCAGAAGAGCCCAAAACCATCGGCAAATCCAGTGACGACATCATCGGCATCCACCGCGACGGTCAACATCGAGGGGGCCCGACGCGGCAAGCGCGTACGCACCACACGACCGGACCTCGCCGGTGCGCGGCACCCCGATCTGGTCAGCCGGGACTTCACCGCGGCCGGTCCCAACCAGTTGTGGGTAGTCGATCTGACGTTCGTGGCGACCTGGGCCGGGGTGGCCTTACGTGTGTTTCATCACCGACGCCTTCAGCCGGATGATCGTGGGCTGGCGCGTCGCCTCGAACATGCGCACCACCATGGTCCTCGACGCACTCGGGATGGCCCGCTGGTCACGCGGAGTCACGTTGCCCGGCTTGCGATGTCACTCCGATGCCGACTCGCAATTCACCTCGGTGCGTTACGGCGAGCGTCTCACCGAGATCGGTGCGGCGCCCTCCATCGGAACGGTCGGAGACAGCTAGGACAACGCCCTGGCCGAGACGGTCAACGGCCTCTGCAAGACCGAACTCGTCTACGGGCCTGCGCCGGTCAGGACAACACGGTGCAAAATCTCTGCTGTGGCTGATCACCTGTCACCTCAAGGCCGTTCCCGCAACATGGCCGCCATCCGAGCGAAGAACACCAAGCCAGAGCTCGCGCTGAGAGCAGCGCTGCGTGAGGCTGGTGAGACGTGATACCGGCTCTATCGCAAGGACATTCCCGCCAGGCCCTATGTGGCGTTCATGCGCTGGGGTGTCGCGGTGTTCGTCGACGGCGTCTTCTGGCATGGCCACCCCGACCACTGGAATCCAGAGAAGGCTTCCTCTAATTACTGGCGGGTCAAGATCGCGCGCAACATGGAACGAGACCGAGCGGCCGACGCAGCCCTGACTGCAATGGGCTGGATCGTGATTCGGGTGTGGGATCAGGATGTCAAAGCGGACGTGACGGAATGCGCCCGTCGCATCACGGAAGCCTTAACCGAACGAGGCTGGAAGGGTTAAGCGACCGTGCCCAGCTTCTTCCGTGGCTTGCGCCGTTCTCCGGCGGAAGATTCGGCCACCGCATCCAGCTCACGCTGGCGCGCGGCGCGAATTTCCGCTTTTGTCCGCCGCTCCGTTGCGGCGGCCCCGGCAATCGCTTGAACGATCTGCGATCCAACAGCCTCGGCAACGGGCGGGGGGAAAGCATTTCCCACCTGGCGGTATGCATGCGTCTTTCGGCCGACGAAGTGCCAACCCTCTGGAAAGCCCTGGAGTCTGGCCGCCATCTCGACGGTCAAGCGCGGGACACCGGTGAACCCTGCGGGAGGGGCTTCCTCCGCTATAGTGCGCCCGTCGACCCCAAGTGCCGCCCAGGCCGCCCGAGCCCGAGTCGGGCCGAGGTCCGGTCCGCCGTGCTTCTTGGATCCTCCGACGAGGGTCGGTGCGACTTTGTTCGCTTTCTTCGCCCACGCATTAGCCCCGCGCCAGCCGTTCCGCCCCATCAGCTTCTTGAGGGCTTCGCCGACTGTCACCGTTGGAACGTCCGGCTCGGGCCAGCTAAAGACTCCCTGATCATTCCGGATAGCGACCATGATGACGCGCGGTCTGAGCTGAGGCACGCCGAAATCGGATGCATTGAGCAACTTCCACGACACCCGATAGCGGTCGGCCAGCCGCTTCTCAACACCTGCCCGGTACTCAGCAAACTTCGGGTCGAGCAAGCCTCGCACGTTCTCGAGCATGACGGCCTTGGGGTCGATGGCCTCAACAAGGTTCAAGGCGACGGGGAACAGATCCCGCTCGTCGTCGCCGCCGAGTTGGCGCCCTGCTTTCGAGAACGGCGGGCAAGGCACACCGCCGGCTAGGAGGTCGACGCCCTCGTAGCCCGCCGGGTCCCAGCCGTGCAGGTCGGCCTCGATCACATTCCATTCGGACCGATTGAACCGCAGGGTCTGGCATGCGTGGGGATCGATCTCGACCACGGCGTTGTGGCCAAATCCGGCTCGCTCCAGACCAAGCGCCTGGCCCCCGGCTCCGGTGCAGATTTCAACGGAGGTCAGCTCCACATCGGGCTCCTTTCACGGATGCTGGGCACCATATAGGCGGGATCTGACAATCCGAAACCTAGTGCGTCCGGCACCAGTGCCCAGGCATATCTGCCGGGACGCGCCGGTTACCAGCAGGAAGTTGCCGCCCGATAACCGCAATAGCCACACGGGTCCCAGAATGAACACGGTGATCTTCTAAGGTGGGGCCGTGAGCCAGCCCATGTGGCCCCCTTCGTATGCCGATCCGGCGATCGCTGACGTCCGGGCCCAGCTACTTGCGGGCGACCCGAATGGGTCACGAATGGCGGAGGTATTTCGAAGGACCTTCGACCAGCTCTACGACGGCCAACACACAGGCCGCTACAAACTGGACCAGTTGTTCAAAACCGAGAAGACCCACTTCGGCACACTCATCGAAATGAACTTGCAGCGCGAACTGAAGCTCGATGATGGAGCGACCCTCGACTTCAACATCGCGGGACACGAAGTCGACTGCAAGTACTCACACACCGGCGCCTGGATGCTGCCCATCGAGAGCTTCGACCAGATCGTCCTCCTGACCCAGGCCGACGACAAACAATCCACGTGGAGCGCCGGCCTGGTGAGAGTCACCGAGCAGAACAGAAGGACAAGCGAGAACAGAGATAGGAAGACGGGACTCAATACCCATGGCCGCGCGGACATATCCTGGCTCTTCAAAGACGCTCAAATGCCACCGAACG
>JAUPKO010000297.1 GCA_030837395.1 Actinomycetota bacterium
ACCTCCGTCAGCGTGGCCTTGCCCGGGCCGAGGTCGAGGAGGACGTCATAGGCCGCGGCGAGCACGGTGTCGGCCCTGACCGCGGCGCAGGGTGCCGATGAGCCGTCGGCATCGTGCGCTGGCAAATCTGCCAGGGCCGCGCTCATGTTACGGTTAGACGTCATGTGTAACAGCGTAACACCCAAGGGCCTGGAGGCGTCATGGCTGCATTCGAACTCGATCACGACCCGACTCGATGGGGTCGCGGCAGCGGTGACGGGTTGACCGACGCCGCCCAGACCTTCCTGGTGCAGCAGGTGGGGGTGGGCCAGGCGCGGCAGGCACCAGGCTGGGACGACGTGCGAGTGGGCCCGAGTCGGTTGGGCGCCGAGCTAGTGGCGGGGCTGGCGCGGCTGTTGGGTGCCGACCACGTGTTGGTCGACGACGCGGCCCGGCGTCGGCATGCAGGGGGATTGTCGTACCTCGACCTGCTGGCCCGCCGCCTCGATGCGGTGTCGGCCCCCGATGCGGTTGTGCTGCCCGGCAGCGAGGCCGACGTCACTGAGGTGCTTGCGTGGTGCGAGGCCAACGGCGTCGCCGCGGTGACGTTCGGCGGCGGTACCTCCGTGGTCGGTGGCCTGCGGACCGGCGAGGTGGATCGGCCTTCGATCATGGTGTCGATGGCGCGGCTCGACGACGTGCTCGATGTGGATGTCGAATCACACCTGGTCACCGTGGGTGCGGGCATCACGGGGCCGGAGTTGGAGCGGATCCTGGCCACCCGCGGACTTACCCTCGGGCACTTCCCGCAGTCTTGGCAGCGGGCCACCATCGGGGGGTACGCCGCCACCCGGTCGGCAGGGCAGTCGTCCACCGGCTACGGCCGCTCGGACGAGATGGTCGAGTCGATGGTGGTGGTCACACCGCGCGGCACGCTGCGGGTGGGACGGGTGGCGGCGAGCGCAGCCGGGCCTGATCTGCGTGCGCTGATGATCGGGTCCGAGGGTGCCTTCGGGGTCATCACGCAGGTGACGCTGCGGGTGCGTGCCGTGCCAGCGGTCACGTCGGACACGGCGGTGGTGTTCCCCGACTACGAGGCGGGCCTGGCGGCGTTCCGGGCCATGGCGCAGTCCGGGGCGACCGCCGATGTGATGCGGCTGTCTGATCCCGCGGAGACCGCCGTGACCCTTGCTATGAGCGGACCGGCCGGACGTGGTGCGGAACTGCTCGACCGGTATCTGGGGGTGCGCCGGGTGCGTGAACCTTCGATGGCCATCCTGGGGTGGGAGGGGACGCGGCGAGCGGTGGCGGCCAGGCGTGTGGAGGGCCTGGGGATGCTGACACGACACGGCGCGGTGTCGCTCGGGCCGACCGTCGGGGCGGCCTGGCGTCGGCACAGGTTCGATGGACCGTTCCTGCGTGACGACCTGATGGATGCGGGCTACCTGGTGGAGACGCTGGAGACGGCCACGCACTGGTCGAGGCTGACGGAGCTGCGCTCGACAGTGGAATCGGTGCTGCGCGCCGCCTTGGCGGACGAGGGTCCGGGGCCCTACGTCATGTCACACGTGTCGCATGTCTACGACACCGGTGCGTCCTTGTACGTCACTGTCCTCGCCCGGCAAGGCGACGACCCAGTTGCGCAATGGCGCCAGGCGAAGGCCGCCGCCACAGATGCCCTGGTGGCGCAAGGTGCCACCATTACCCATCACCACGGGGTCGGACGCGACCATGCGCCTTGGCTGAACGCAGAAGTGGGCTCGCTGGGGGTCGACATCCTGCAATCCGTGAAGCAGAAACTGGACCCTGCCGGGGTGTTGAACCCGGGCGTGCTCGGCCTGTCGTAGCCGCTGCCGAGTTCGGCTGCCAACCCCCACGGCGGTTCACGAGGTCACAACACGCAGGACAACCGGAGCATCTGCACGGTCACGGTGCCGTCGCCGTGCAGATCAAGGGTGCGGTGCGCGCCGTCGGCTTCGAATCCGCACGCGATCAGCAGGCTCCGCAGATCATCGTCCCCGGCGCGGACCCAGATCGCCCCGCCGAGGGTGCCGGCGGCTCGTGCGGTGTCGGCCCACGCGGCCAGCAGGCGTGAGCCGTGGCCCTGGCCGACGTGGGCGCCATCGACCGCCAGTTCCAGTACCTCCTGCCACTCGGTGTCCGCGAGGTCCGGGTCGTCGGCCGGCGCCGCGGCGAGGACGCCGACAACGACGCCGTCGGCGAGGGCGGCCAACACGAGGGCGCACTGGCCGTCACTATCGGTCGCGGCCACGAGGTCGGCCCACTGGGCGCGTGATGCGTCGACGTCGGGCAGATCGACCTCGCTGATCAGCAGTCCGTAGCGCGCCAGCCACGTTTGGCGTTGCAGCTGCGCCAGGGAATCAGCGTCGCCTGGCCCGGCAGGGCGCACGAAGGAGCCGGTCGAAGGGGTCACCGCGCCAACCTACTGCCAATCGCGAGTCCTGCCACCTGCCCGACGCATGGTCCGAAGGGCGCCCCCTAGGCTGACCGCATGACCGACGATGCCACCGCTTCCGCTATCGAGTTCCGCTCAACCATGACCGTCGAGTTGGTCAAACACTCCGCCAGCGACGCCGACGTGGTCTTCGCGGCGCGGGTGTCGACCAAGGGCGAGTCGTCCCTCGATGACGTCGAGGCCGATGCCACCGGCGCCTCGGGCCTGATCAATTACCTCATGCGTGACCGGCACGGCTCGCCGTTCGAACACAATTCGATGACGTTCTTCGTCAGTGCGCCGATCTTCGTGTTCCGCGAGTTCATGCGACACCGGATTGCCTCCTACAACGAGGAATCCGGCCGCTACCGCGAACTCCGGCCGATCTTCTACGTGCCTGGGCCAGATCGGCGTCTGGTGCAGCAGGGCAAACCTGGGGCCTATGAATTCGTCGAGGGCACGCCGGAGCAGTTCGCCCTGGTGGACTCGCTCGTGCGCCAGTCGTGCACCCAGGCCTATGGTGCCTACCAGCAGATGCTCGCCGCCGGGGTGGCCCGGGAGGTGGCCCGGGTTGTGCTGCCGGTGACCACCTACTCGACGATGTACGTGACGATGAACGCCCGTGCGTTGATGAATTTCCTGTCGTTGCGCACCAAACGCGACAACTCCCGCAACCCCTCTTACCCGCAGCGCGAGATCGAGCTGGTGGCCGACGCGATGGAGTTGGAGTGGGCGGCATTGATGCCCCTGACCCACGCGGCGTTCGAGGCGCACGGCCGCGTCGCACCCTGACCCGCGTGCGCGCGGCAGGTAGCCTTGCGCCCATGGGCACACAGGGCACTCCTGCACTCGGTCGCGTCCTCACCGCCATGGTGACGCCGATGACGGCGGACTTCGAGGTGGACTTCGACGGCGCCGGCGCGCTCGCCGCACACCTGCTCGACCTGGGTAACGATGCGCTGGTGGTCAATGGCACCACCGGCGAATCGCCGACCACCAGCGACGCGGAGAAGGCCGAGTTGCTCCGCGCCGTGCGGCAGGCGGTGGGGCCGGACGTACCGATCATCGCCGGGGTCGGCACCAACCACACCGCCCATTCCATCGAGTTGGCGCAGCAGGCTGCGGCCGCCGGCGCCGACGGACTGCTGGTGGTCACCCCCTACTACTCCAAGCCGTCCCAGCGCGGCGTCCAAGCGCACTTCGAAGCCGTCGCCGACGCGACCGAATTGCCCGTGATGCTCTATGACATCCCGGGCCGCTCTGCGATTCCCATCGCCGTCGACACCTTACTTCGGGTCGCCGAGCACCAGCGGATCGTCGCGGTGAAGGATGCCAAGGCGGACCTGCCCGCGGCCACGGCGGTGCTGCGAGCAACGG